>CAZJWQ010000198.1:0-2569 GCA_964549645.1 uncultured Piscirickettsiaceae bacterium
AGAGTTAAAGATTTAAAGAAATATGCTCTAAAGGTACAGCATTTAATACCAGAATAAATTATAGGGACAATACTTCGAACTATTTCTATTCATAAGCAGTATTCTTTTTTAGCCTTATCAGTAAAGTATTTATGCCTAATCTTCTTAATTCATTACGTTTAGCATTAATTGTTAGCCGTTTAGTAAAAGGACCTGCTCGCACACGATAATAATCTCGTTCTAAGGTTGAAAATTTTGAAATAAAGGTTTCATGCCCTTTTTGTGCTAATCTTTGTTGTTCTCTAAGAGCTGAATTTTGTGTACGAAAAGTTGCTATTTGAACATAATAATAATTATCTAATTCTAAAGAAATAGGTTCGACATCTACTACCATTTCTGCTTTAGCTAAGCCTTTATAAAAACTAAATTTTATTTCTTTCTTTTCAACGGGTACTTGACTTGTTGATGCTATTTGGAGACCTGCGGTAGCTTTATTAAGTTCTTTTTCAGGTAGTTCTGCAACTTTAGTTATTTTTTCCGTCATAGGAGGCGTTTCTGCTATTTTAGAGGCCTCTTCTGTTATTGTTGCTGTTGGATAATTATCTGTTTGACCTGTAAAAGATTTAGTTATCAAAAAGGTAATTATGGCGACTATAATTAATAATAATGAGGTTTTCCAAAAGGATAAGCCTTTATTGCTTTTGGTTACTTTAGCCGCTAGCTGAGATTTTCTTTTATATTCTCGCTTGGGGACTACTTGTTTTTGTTTATAATCTCTTGCCATTTTATTTTTACATACTAGTTGGAGCAGAAACCCCAATAATTGCTAAGCCATTTTGTAATACTTGTTTAACTGCATTAATTATTGCAAAACGCTGATTTCTAATATTTTCATCATCAACAATAAATTGATAAGAATTATAATAGCTATGTAAACCCTGAGCTAAATCTTTTAAATAATAAGCTATTTGATGAGGTTCACGGGCAATAGCTGCACGCTCTATCACATCTGGGTATTTTGCTAATAAAATTGCTAATTTAATTGCTTGTTCATCATTTATGGTTATTTTTTCGACAACACAATCTGTATTAAAACCTTTTTCTTGTGCTTGTTTGAATACCTGACAAATTCTAGCATGTGCATATTGAATATAATAAACTGGGTTTTCGTTTGATTGTGATTTTGCTAAATCTAAGTCAAAATCCATATGTTGTTCAGATTTTCTTTGTACATAGAAAAACCTAGCTGCATCTGTGCCAACTTCTGTGCGTAATTCACGCAAGGTAACAAATTGCCCAGAGCGTGTAGACATAGCCAATTTTTTACCCGATTTATATAAAATAGCAAACTGTACTAATAATACTTCTAAAGTATCAGAGTTAGCATTCATAGCTTGCATAGCGGCTTTTACTCTTGAAACATAACCGTGGTGGTCAGATCCCCACACATCAATTAAAATATCAAAACCACGTTCTAATTTATTTAGATGGTAAGCTATATCAGAAGCAAAGTAGGTTTTTAAACCATTATCTCTTACTACCACACGATCTTTTTCATCACCATAATCGGTAGATTTAAACCATAAAGCCCCATCTTTTTTATATATTTTATTGGCTTTTTGTAGTTTTTTAATTGCATCATCAATAACGCCTGTATCCATTAATGATCTTTCAGAAAACCACTCATCAAATTCTACTTTAAAGCCACTTAAATCTTCTTTAATATCAGCAATAATTAAATTTAATGCTTTATCAAAAATAATACGGTAATTATCTTCGCCTAAAAGTTTTTTAGCATTAGCAATTAGTCCATCAATGTGTTTTTCTTTATCACCTGCGGTTATTTCTCCTATTGTATTTTTTACTTCATCAGCCACAACATTAGCCATAATATCACTAGCAGAGGCAATAAATGTGTTGCCATACTCTTGGTTTAATTGCTTGGCAATATCTATAACATAGTCGCCTTTATAACCATTTACAGGAAAGATGATTTGGCTAGAATTTATTATTAAGTACCGCAACCAAGTAGAAGTAGCTAAAATATCCATTTGACGACCAGCATCATTCACATAATATTCATTAGCAACTTTATAACCAGCAGTTGTTAGTAAGTTAGATAAACTTGCCCCATAAGCAGCCCCTCGCCCATGCCCTACATGTAAAGGACCTGTTGGGTTGGCAGATACAAATTCAATTAAAACTTTTTTATTTTTTCCTAAATTACCTTGCCCAAACTTTTCTTTTTCAGCCAAAATTTTATTAATAATTGCTAGTTTTACAGAGCTGTCTACAAAAAAATTAATAAAACCAGGCCCTGCTATTTCAACTTTGCTAATAACTGTTTGTTCAGGCATATTATCAATAATTAATTGGGCAACTTCTCTAGGTGGTTTACCTATTTGTTTAGTTAGCATCATCGCTAAATTAGATGCAAAATCACCGTGATCTTTATTTTTTGAATTTTCAATGATAATTTTAGGCACGAAATCTACCTCTAAAACCTTAGCAGATTTTAATTTTTTAATAACAGATAATAAAATATCGGCAATAAGCTGTTTCATGTGAAACCTTTTAGGGAATATATTGA
>CAZJWQ010000199.1:0-2537 GCA_964549645.1 uncultured Piscirickettsiaceae bacterium
ACATTAAGTAAAAATTTATCATCCATATTAATAACCTCCCATGGTCAACCCAAAGTGTAAAAAATAAGATGGCAATAACGGGCGTTTGGGTAACGCTTTTCGGTAATTAATCTAGTTATCGCCAATTAATGAAAGGGCTATCTACAACCCTATAAATTCTGTTTAAGCCATGTTTACGGCTTTTATTTCTTCTCTTATTACTTTTCTAATTGTGTTTTCTAATTGTCCGTCTATATGGTCAAGATGGTTTCTTAAGGCTTCATTGATAAGAGTTTGATAATTTCCGCCTCCTTGAACTTGCCCCTTGAACCAGTCGATAATATCTACATCTAAGCGAATAGTAATACGTTGTTTATTTGGAGCTTGGATAATTGCCCCACGTTTTGCATTTGTAAAATCATATTCATTTTTCATAATTAACCCTTTCTTTTTTGGTTGCTTTTCGTGCTGAAACAATCCGAATAATACCGCTGTCCTTTTGAACATTAACCACTAATAACAATTTATCGCTATATCCCACGCCTAAAGCTAATAACCTTTCTTCGTTATGGTGCTTAGGGTCTAGCATTGTTAAGGCTAAATCATCGTAAAAAACACCTACTGCATCGGTAAAATCTACCCCATGTTTAATAAGATTGGCTTTTCTTTTTGCTTCGTTCCATTCAAACTTCATAATTATATTGTACTCCGTTTGTACTCTTTTCGCCAATAAACTAGATTAACTGCTATTCTGTTTAAACTGGATAACATTATTACCAACTTTTAAACCGTCCAAATAGTCCGCCCATGATTGCATCATTTTTGCCCTTTGGTTTAGCTTTTCCGCCTTGTTATAAATGCCACGTACCCCCTTAATGGAGTGGTTTAATTGCAACTCGATAATATCAGCATCAAAACCTAAGTTATTTAATGCAGTGCTTGCCGTATGTCTAAAACCATGTGGGTTTATATTGGTTATTCCATTTCTTTTAAGGGCGTTACTTAGACTATCCCTTGATATTGGTTTACCTGTTCCGTATGGTGAATAAAAAACATATTCAGTATGTCCAGTTAATGGCTGTATTTGCTCCAGTAACTCGCTCACCTGTTTACTTATTGGGATTAATAACGGCTTGCCTGTCTTTGTGCTTTCAATTGTTATTAACTTGGTATCTTGGTTAATATCAGCCCACTTTAATCCACTTATTTCACTTGGTCGGGTAAACACCAACAAGGCAATGTTAAGGCAAGTCTTAACCTCAAATGATGCCCTAATATTCTTTAACTCTTTCACAATGTCCGCCAGTTCTCCAGTGGTGGTAACATGCTTAAAAGGGGTTGCTGTGTGCTTTAAAAACAAAGAATTAGTTATATATTTGGCAATATTTCGGGTTATGTATCGTTTAGCCTTGGCATAATCAAACATACCATTAAAAACCGTTTTAATTTTTTGAAGATTGGCAAGTGTGCCGTGTTCCTGTACTGATAATAAACAGTTCTCTAAGTCAATCTCGGTTAATTCTTCTATGGCAATATTTCCCAATAAAGGCAATACAAAATTATTAAACCGCTCATTGTGTTTTTGCAAGGTGTACGCTTGCCATGTAGGTTTAATTGCTCCCTTGGGCTTGCTTTTAAACTCGCAATATTCAGTATATAAGCCAGTAAAGGTTAAGCGGTTCGCTAATCTCTCAATTTCTTTTATTTCTGCAAGTGCTTTTAATTTGCTTTCTTTCTTTAACTGGTTAGGGTCTATACCTTGCTTTAGTAACTTTTTAGCATCATCACGCAAACCCCTTGCATCAGCTAATCCAATTAAAGGGTATTCACCAATAGTTAATAATTGGCGTTTTTTAGTTTGGGGGTGGATATAACGAAATCTAAAGACTTTTTTACCAGTGGGGCGTACTTCCAAAAATAAGCCGTTAGCATCGGTATATACCTTTACTACAGCTGTTTTTTTTAGCTTTCTTATCTGTGCATCAGTTAGCATTGCTTACCCCCTTTAAAAACATGCCCTTAACCTCAAAATGTTATAAATGTTTGTCAGGCAATGTTATAAAAGCAGGCTTATAACATTCCTTATAACATTTTAGATGTGATTGTATTGTATCTCATAATACAGATAATACCGCATAATTCTGCAAGATTTCCATATAGCGTTATTTCAGGCATAAAAAAACCCGTATGAAACGGGTTAATTTAGTTATTTGGTGGCTACACCGGGATTTGAACCTGGGACCCCATCATTATGAGTGATGTGCTCTAACCAGCTGAGCTATGTAGCCTAAAGAAGCCCTGAACAACTAACATGAATCTGGCTAAGCCTCTTCGGGTGGGGCTTCTAGTTAGCCACTTCGTCGTTATGCTTCTTGATAATGGAATAACCATTACCTGCCTAGCTAGAAGACCCACAGAATTTCATGTTAGTTGTTCAGAGCTTTCTAAAGGAAAAACGTATTATAGAGTTTTTTGGTTGGTTGTCAATTATAAAGGGAGACCTTGTTACGAGTAAACTATCTGTCCTAATAATTAACACGTGACCTGTCCGGATATAT
>CAZJWQ010000200.1:0-2532 GCA_964549645.1 uncultured Piscirickettsiaceae bacterium
TCCTTAATTCAAAAAAAGTTGTTAAGCTCTTCCTTAACTTACCTGTATGACAGTTTTTATAAGCAGGCTACATACAAATATAGTTATTTACAGTATAATCCCCGAATAGAGAATTGGCATCTAGCGCTAGCACTAATATATCCAATCTCTACTCGGGGATTAGGGATAATTTGCAAATTCATTATATAAAATCTTACCTAAATGAGTAATTAAAATGTCTAACATTCTTGTTATAAATGGTCCAAATCTTAATATGTTAGGTAAAAGAGAGCCTGATATTTATGGTAATGAAGATTTAGCTAGCATTATTGCAGAATTAGAAACTCTTGCCGATGAATATGAAGTGCGTCTACACAATTTTCAAAGTAATGCAGAACATGAAATTATAGATAGAATCCATCTGGCAATAGACAATATAGATTTTATCATCATAAACCCTGCTGCCTTTACTCACACCAGTATCGCTATTAGAGATGCCCTTAGTAGCGTGAATATACCTTTTATTGAAATACACTTGTCTAACATTCATAAAAGGGAAGAATTTAGACAAAAATCATATTTTTCAGATATTGCAGAAGGAGTTATTGCAGGTCTTGGCACCCTTGGTTACCAACTAGCTTTGGCAGCAGCTGTTGATAAAATAAAATAACTGAATTAACCTAAAAAAAGGAAACAATATGGATATACGTTTAATTCGTAAACTAATTGAAATAGTAGAGAAATCAGATATCTCGGAGATTGAAATAAAAGAAGGCGAACATAATATTCGTATTTCACGCCGTCAAGAGCCTGTAATGGTTGCAGCCCCAATTGCTACAGCCCCACCAGTTGCAGTAGTTAGTCCGCAAGCCCCTGTAGCAACTAACCCAGTTCTAGTTGCTGAAGAAGTTAAAGGGCATCAAGTAACCTCACCGATGGTTGGTAGTTTTTACTCCGCTTCCTCTCCCGATGCTGGTAATTTTGTAGAAATTGGCGATAAAGTTGCTATAGGCGATACCCTATGTATTATAGAAGCCATGAAAATAATGAATCCCATTGAAGCTGAAGTTGCAGGTACTATTAAAAAAATACTAGTACAAAATGCAGACCCAGTTGAATTTGGACAACCACTATTTATTGTAGAATAAAGGCATAAGGCTCTTCTAAATGATTGAAAAAATTTTAATTGCCAACCGTGGCGAAATAGCTCTAAGAATTTTACGTACCTGCAAAGAAATGGGCATTAAAACTGTAGCCGTCCATTCTGAAGCTGACTCAAGCCTTAAGCACGTACTGTTAGCTGATGAATCTGTTTGTATAGGCCCTGCCGCATCAATCGACAGCTACTTAAATGTACCTGCAATAATTGCCGCAGCTGAAATTACCGATGCTGAAGCAATTCATCCAGGCTATGGTTTTTTATCTGAAAATGCCGATTTTGCTGAAAGAGTCGAAAAAAGCGGCTTTGTCTTTATAGGCCCCACAGCAAAAACCATCCGTAAAATGGGAGATAAAGTACAAGCAATCAAAGCAATGATAGAGTCTGGAGTACCAACAGTGCCAGGTTCTGGTGGGCCACTCAGTGAAAACAATACAGATAACCACCGTATAGCAAAAGAAATTGGCTACCCAATAATTATTAAAGCATCTGGCGGCGGCGGCGGTAGAGGCATGCGAGTCGTGCATACAGAATCAAATCTAGTAAAGTCAATCCAACTAACCAAGGCAGAAGCAGGTAATTTTTTTGGAAACCCAGAAGTATATATGGAAAAATACCTTGAAAACCCACGTCATATAGAAATACAAATACTTGCTGACGGGCAAGGTAATGCTGTGCATTTAGGCGAAAGAGATTGCTCTATACAACGCCGCCACCAAAAAGTAGTTGAAGAAGCTCCAGCACCAGGTATAACCTTAGAACAGCGTAATAAAATAGGAAAATCTTGTGTAGATGCTTGTATAAAAATTGGTTACAGAGGTGCAGGAACTTTTGAGTTTTTATATGAAAACGGAGAATTTTATTTTATAGAAATGAATACTCGTTTGCAGGTAGAGCATACAGTTACAGAACAGGTAACTGGCATAGATTTGGTAAAAGCACAAATTGAAATAGCTAAAGGTAAAGCTTTAACTATAAAACAGCAAGATATAAAAATTACAGGGCATGCTATTGAATGCCGTATAAATGCCGAAAACCCCTCAAAAAACTTTACTCCATCACCAGGCACTATTGAAAGACTGCATTTAGCAGGCGGGCTAGGGGTTAGATGGGAGTCGCACATTTATACAGGCTATGCAGTACCCCCACATTATGACTCTATGATAGGTAAGTTAATTTGCCATGGCTCAGACAGACAAACAGCAATTAGACGTATGGATGTAGCTTTACAAGAACTAATTATAAAAGGCATAGAAACCAATATTGACATGCAAAAAGAAATAATGAATGACCAAGGTTTTAATGATGGAGCAAAAAATATTCATTATCTAGAACAACGTTTAGAGCATTTAGTGTAGCTTAAAAAATTTAGTTGAACCTGCTGAGATCGTACA
>CAZJWQ010000201.1:0-2516 GCA_964549645.1 uncultured Piscirickettsiaceae bacterium
AGCATTGGCTGAACAACCAGCAACCTTTCTGAACATCTGACACTAACAATCACATGCATCGGACTGGTAAGACGCGTCACTTTTTTTGCTTACGCAAAAACGTGCCACATCTTACCATCCGATGATGTAGGTCGTTAGAATTATAAAAACCAAATTAATAAATTACTGGTGGATTTGTAAATTCCCCTGTAATCCTCAATTTTGGTTATTGCCTTAAATGCCTGAATTTAGAGATTTACGCTGTTAAAGTAATTTGGCGGATTGTCTTGAGTTCCAATTAAAATTATTAACCTTGGTTACAGCAAAGAGGCTATTGTCTTTTCTTTCGGTTATTTTGGAAAACTTGGCAATTCTCAACTATGGTTACTGCCCTAAATGCCTGAATTTGAGATTTAGAACCTCTTTAATCCAAATTAAAATTATCAACCTCAATTACAGCGAAGAGGTTGTTGCCTTTTCATTCGGTTATTTTGGAAAATTTAGCAATTCTCAACTTTGATTACTGCCCTAAATACCTGAATTTGAGATTTAGAACTTTAAAACAATTTGGCGTTTTGCCTTTTCTTCTGGTGGCTTTGAAGGTTTAGCAATTCTCTGGCTCAGTTATTGGTTTTACGTTCAGTAATTTATCTTTTAAAAAAACAGCATTGTTTTTAGGGCATAAATTTACTAAAATGAACGGCATTAAAGTAAAAATTTTTTGGTTAGGCATGGGCTGTAAAATCTTGTTTTAACCGCCAATTCTAACAATAACATCCATCGGACTGGTAAGACGCGTCACTTTTTTTGCTTACGCAAAAACGTGCCACATCTTACCATCCGATGATGTAGGTCGTTAGGCTATTTCCCCACCTACTTTTAGATAAATTTAATTCTTGGGGTTAAGGAAACAATATGAATCCAAAAGCAAATAATGATAGTTACACATTTTTACCTTTACTGTTTTTTATACTTTCTGGATTATCGTTATTATTCGGATTAATTTTATTTAGTAAATTGTTGCCGGGAGATGCTGGATATGGAAACACTTGGAAAGCAATTGCATATATACCATCTTTAACATGGCTTATTGTAGGAATAGTTCAAAGTTCATTTTTCTTAGCTTTAGGTCAAGGATTGCATTTATTGCAACAAATTTCTAGAAATACTATAACTAATCAACAAATAAATTTAGAACAACCTCTTTCGTCACCACCCATAAAAAATATAGATATAGAAGATGATTTTACTATGGATGACGATATTGTTAAAAACATGGCTTCTGAAATGAAGAAGAAAAGGAATTGGTAGGTATCCTGCCATCGATTTGCCTAACAAGCGGGTACAGCTGACGTTGCTAACGCAACGCCGCTGACCCAGATCGTTAGGCAACCCTCCATAATGATAAAAAGTGGAGAACATAAATTTTAAACTTTGGATAGAACATGGAAACAGAAGCAATATTCTCATACTGTGAAACTTGCAACTCCCAAGTAGAACTAACTGAAGAAGGAAAGTATAGTGTTACAACTCCAGAATCAAAACCTTTATACTCTGAAGATATTATAGACACCATTCACTATACCGATATATATCATCTATTACGCTGTCCAAAGTGTAATTCACCATTTTTATATTTAAAAAGATGGCAAGAAATGCCAGCAGAATGGAATAATGAAACAGCAGAACCAGAAAAATTATATCCAAACTCTAGTGAAATCCCTTTAAGCTCAGTTCCTCCATCAATTAAAAAAGCATTTGAGGATGCTTTTCAAGCACATAAAGTTGGCTTGTATGCACCTTCTGTTTTAATGTGCCGTAAAACAATAGAAGCTATTTGCTTCGAAAAAGGAATAACTAAAGGTAATCTAAAGCAAAAAATATTAAAACTAAAAGAGAAAGATATTATTGGTAGTAATATCTATAACTGGGCAGATTCTTTGCGAGTAATAGGTAATGATGCTGCTCATGAATTCCTACCAAATATTTCTAAAGAAGATTCAAGAGATACAATAGACTTTACAGAATCTGTTATTCTAACCACCTTTATTCTTTCAGTAAAATTTGAAGAATTCACTGAAAGAAGAGAAGCGTCAAAAACAAAGAATCAATGAAAGAAATAAAAGAAAATCTATAATTTAAGTTTAAAACTTAGGTAAACAATAGCAGGTGTTCTGCCACCTGCTTGCCTAACAAAAAGCTCCAGCGGACAGTTAAAAGCGTCACTCCTTTTGCTTACGCAAAAGCACTGCCACTTTTAACTGCACGCTGAGCTAGGTCGTTAGAAAAATACTTTCACTTAAAAAAATAAGGAATAAAAGTCATGTTAAAAGATTTTAATGGAAATGAACAAGCCCTTGTAGCCGTTTTATCTGAACTTCAAGAGCTTGACGTAAATATAGCTGAACTAGAGCAAAGAGTAATATCTGGAATTATGGGAAATAAAGAATATACTTGGGTAAACGCTGAGTATAAACCAGAGGTATTAAGTACCTTAAAAAAAGCTATTAGGGATTTGAAATAAACTATAAATCAAT
>CAZJWQ010000202.1:0-2503 GCA_964549645.1 uncultured Piscirickettsiaceae bacterium
AATCTATATAAAAGATCTAAACCCTAATCCTCGGATAGAAAAGCTAAATTAAGGTGTAAGCCTTTGGCTTCACAGTGTATTCAGAGGTTCCTTAAGCGGGCATTTTTTGATGCACTGTGGAATCAAACACTTGTGCATTATTTGCTTTTCGAGACCTGCCGTAGCTATTCGGAGATTAGAGTTAAATATTAATTATATTGTTTAGCAAAACTTATGCTAAATAGTAATAATGGGGTGTTGTAATGATTGATAAAAATATGAAACATTTTATAGGTAGGCGAAAATTTTTAGGTATGATCGCTGGTGGTGCAGCATTGTCGATGATGTCAATGTCTGCCTTTTCTGACAAGGTTAAAACCAAAGCTAAGATTGTTGTTATTGGAGCTGGCGCTGGAGGTTTGTCTATAGCTAATCGTTTAAATAAACGACTAGATGGTGCAACAATTACCATTATTGATGGTCGCAAACAACACTGGTATCAACCAGGATTTATGTTAATAGCTTCTGGAGTTAAATCTCCAAATTATTCAATAAGCTCAGCTAGCGATTGGACTTCTAGAGGGATTGATCTTGTAGAAGAGTATGCTGCTGAGATAGATGCTGAAGCTAAGTATATCGTTACTGCAAGTGGTAAAAAAGTACCTTATGATTATTTAGTGGTAGCTTCTGGAGTTATTTTAGATTGGGAAAAAATCGAAGGATTTGATTTAAGCCTAGTTGGCAGGGAAGGTGTTGCCGCAGTCTATGCAGGCCCTGAACAAGCGGCTAAAAGCTACCAAGCTTTAAGTAAATTTACTGATAATGGCGGGCAGGCTTTATTCCCACGCCCCGCGGGGGCAATTAAGTGTGGAGCTGCCCCTTTAAAATATACTCTTATAACTGATGACTTTACTAGAAAAAAGGATACTCGTGAAAAAACAGAAATTACTTATGCTGCTAGTGGAAGAGGTCTTATAGGAATACCAGAGGCAAATGCAAGGGTTAAGGAAATATTTGCAGAACGTGAGGTTAATGTTGTTTATGAGCATGTAATAAAATCTGTTGATCATGGTAAAAAAACAGCGTCTTTTAGTGTTCCAACAACTTTTGATAATCCAGAAGGTAAGGTAGAATTACCTTATGATTTTATCCATGTAATTCCCCCACAACGAGTTGCTGATGTAATACTTAATTCACCATTACCTTCGAAAAGCAAGCAAGGGTGGGTTGAGGTAGACAAGCATAATCTTCGCCATGTTCGCTACCCCGAAATATTTAGTATTGGAGATGTTTCAGGAACGCCTACAGGTAAAGGAGCCTCTGCTGTTAAGTGGATGGCCCCAGTTGTTGAGGATCATTTAGTTGCACAAATTGCAGGTAAAGAGGGGACAAGAATTTATAATGGCTATGCTGGTTGTCCGCTGATTACTGGTATTGGTAAGGCTTTATTAATTGAAAATGATTATACACAAGAGCTTACACCTACATTCCCAGGGATTATTGATCCAATGGAAGAGTTATGGGCTTCTTGGTTAATAAAAGTTGCTATGAAACCAGCCTACTATGCAATGTTGCGTGGTAAAGCTTAGACAAATTTTTTAAGGAGAAGTAACATGGAAGAAGTAACAATTGCAAGTTTTATTGCGATATTTGAAGAAATGTTTGGTTTTTGGTTGTTTTGGTTTTTAGTCATTATGGCTGTGGTAGGAATTGGGCTTTTCTTTTATTTTTTAATTAAAGAGAAAAGAACAAAATTAAAGAATTTTCTTTGGGCAATGTGGGCTGCTCCATTTGCTGGGATAGCTTCTATTTTTATCATACTATGGATGACTCATTCGTGGTTTGATGATATTGGTGGAGCTATTGATGTATTTATTTTGATGTTTGTTGCTATTTTTAGTGCTATAGCAGTTACAGTTTTAACTTATATAGGTCAGGCATTTTGGGATAAAAAGTCTAATGGTAGTTTGACTTAATACCTAAATCTTAATCTATATAAATCAGACTAAAAAAGAAGGGATAAGGTTATGAAATATATATTTAAAGCATTTATTACTATAGTTTTTTTAAGTTTATTGGTGTCACCAATTCAAGCGGCAGATGATGGGGCAAAAGTGGTTTTTCATGTTGATTTTAAAGATGTTACTAGGTATTCTGCAACTTTAACTGCGGTAAATAATATTATCACTTTTTATGAAAATGAATTAATGGAATATGAAGTACATATAGTGTTTGTGGGGTTTGGGATACGTTTTGTAACCAATGATCCGTTAAAGGATAGCCCATTTGCACTAGATCAGGCATTGCAAGAACGACAAGCCGAACTAGCAGGGCGTTTAGATGCTTTAATGAACGTACGTGGGGTTAAGGTTCATCTTTGCGATAAAACTCGTGATGAGGTGTCTTTGCCACAGTCTAAAATATATGATGGTATTAGCTTCCCAGCATCAGGCGTGGGTAAAATAGCTATTTTACAATCACAAGGCTTTGCGTATTTGAAAATCCAATAATTTTATTGGACATT
>CAZJWQ010000203.1:0-2493 GCA_964549645.1 uncultured Piscirickettsiaceae bacterium
TTTTTAGATTTTGAACAACCTATTGCAGAGTTAGAAGAAAAAATTGAAGCATTAAGGCATCTTGATGGTAATGATATGGACTTAGTGCAAGAAATTTCTGCTTTAGAAAATAAAAGTAAAAAATTAACTATATCTTTGTTTAGTAAGTTAAGTGATGTGCAAATATCACAAGTTGCAAGACATCCACAAAGACCTTATCTATTAGATTATATAAAAAATATCTTTACTGATTTTACGCAGTTACATGGTGATCGTGCTTTTGCTGATGATCCTGCTATTATTGCAGGCTTGGCTAGGATTGATGGGCAAGCTGTTATGGTTATTGGGCAAGAAAAAGGCAGAGATACTAAAGAAAAAATTTACCGTAATTTTGGTATGCCACGCCCAGAGGGCTATCGTAAAGCTTTGCGTTTAATGAAAACTGCCGAGCGTTTTAAATTACCTATTGTTACTTTTATTGATACTCCTGGAGCTTACCCTGGTATTAATGCAGAAGAAAGAAATCAATCAGAAGCTATTGCTAGAAACTTGATTGAAATGGCAGAGCTTAAAGTACCTGTTATTTGTTCAGTGATTGGTGAAGGTGGTTCAGGTGGGGCTTTAGCTATTGGAGTTGGTGATGTTACTATAATGATGGAATATAGCACTTATTCTGTTATTTCACCTGAAGGATGTGCTTCTATTTTATGGAAAGATGCAGCCCATGCTGCTGATGCTGCAGTAGCTTTAGGTATTACTTCATCTAAATTAAAAAAATTAGGTTTAATTGATGTGGTTGTTAAGGAGCCTTTAGGTGGCGCTCATCGTAATCCTGAGCAGGCAATAATTGCATTGAAAGATGCTATAGTTAACCAACTTAGTTCGTTAAAAGAAAAGCCTATTGATGAATTACTTGCAGCTCGTTATAAACGTTATATGAGTTATGGTAACTTCACTGAAGAATAGTTTTTTACATGTCTTATCAAGATGTTATAGAGGTATCTGCTAATTTTATTGAAGAGTTGCCCGTTAATTCTTCTTTAGTGATTGGTTTAAGCGGTGGAATTGATTCAGTAGTTTTAACTCACGCTTTATCTTTTTGTATATCTCAACATAAAAAAAAAATTAAATTAACTTGCGTTCATGTTAATCATGGTTTGCAAGCTGATGCTGATTCTTGGCAAAATTTCACTAGTAATTTTTCACATTCATTATCAATCCCTTTTAAAGCTATTTTAATTAATATTGAAACTAAAAATAGGCAAGGGTTAGAATCTGCAGCAAGAAATAAAAGGTATAAAGCTTTATATAGCCACTGTCCTGCCGGTTCTTATTTATTAACGGCTCATCACAAACAGGATCAAGTTGAAAGTGTTTTATTAAATATTTTTCGAGGAACTGGTACGAAGGGTTTGGCTGGGATGCCTAGTGCTAAATTTATAAATAATTCAATTATCCACGCTCGCCCATTTTTAAGTGTTAATGTTAATGATATTGTTGATTATGCAAAACATTATGACTTAGCTTGGGTTGAGGATTTATCTAATGAAGATTGTTCATTTAAAAGAAATTATTTACGTCACAAAGTATTACCTTTAGTTAAACATGGCTGGGCAGGGGTTGAGAATAATATTTGCCGTATGGCCAATATTTTAGCGGACGATTTATTATTATTAAATGATTTAGCTCAACAAGATTTAAAATTTTGTAAATATACAAAACTATCATTAACTTTAAATAATTGTCATAGTTTAAGCTGGAATAGAAAGAAAAATATTATTCGTTTTTGGGTGTCAGAAGTTGCTCGGTTTAAAGTTAGGTTAACTTCAGAAATGTTTAATTGGATTGAGTGTTCTTTAAAAATAACCAATATTAATGCACATCCATCTAAAATAGGTAAAAGTTACCAATTTAGAATTGAAAAACAAACAATATTTTTATTAAATATAATTGAAAATCAATACAGTATAAATTTAGATGATTTTAATCCATTAGAATTTGGGTTTGATGAACTAATAATATCAGATAGAATTAAGTTTTTAAAAAAGACTGGCAAATTTAATGTTAGAAATATTTCTAAAGATGAATTAACAGATAAACAACTTAAGAAATGGTTTAAACAACAAAAAATAGTTTTTTGGAATAGAAGTAGGTGGCCTGTAGTTTTTGATAAAAACAGCATTGAAATTATAGGTTTTAATGTATAATACTCTTCCATTCTGACAGACATTTAAAAAATTTCTGCTATATGGGCACCTCTAAAAACCTAAGCATAATTTATGAAACGCATAAAACAGCACCTTTTCCACCCAAAAACTCGGTCAATAGCACGATATTCACCTCCTTTTTGGGTAAAAAATGCACTATTTTCTGCATCCCCTAAATCACACTTAGGTTTTTAGAGGTACCCATATGCCAATTCTCTATTTAGAGATTAGGACATAACAAATAAACATAATAAAGTGAACTCATGACTAAATTTATATTCGTTACAGGTGGCGTTGTATCTTCTTT
>CAZJWQ010000204.1:0-2456 GCA_964549645.1 uncultured Piscirickettsiaceae bacterium
TAACCCTGCTTATAGGTTCTAAGTATTATGCTTTTTTTGCCATCTTATGTACCGATAATTGTAAATATTGATACTGGGTAAATAGCCCAATAACTAATAAAATTGCTACCCCAGAAAACAAGCTAAATATCCATAATTCTATATTTAACTGCGGGGATAACTTTAGTGCAAAGTTACTTATTAGCACGCTAGTTGCTTGAGCAAAAATTGCGGCTATTACTCCTGCTGTTGCACCCAGCAAAACAAATTCCATTACTCCTATTTTTAATACCTGTTTTTTATTTGCCCCCATAACTCTTAGTAAAGCCCAGCTTTGCAGCCTGCCTTGTTGGCTTGCTAGGGTAGCGGTGAATAATACTATTAAACTTGCTATTAAAATAAAAACATATAACCCAGATACTGCCCAACTTGCTTGCTCCATTATTGATTGTATTTGCTGAATCATCTTTTTTGCGTCTATAAATAAAACGCCAGGAGTTTTTTCAGAAAACTCTTTTATTAATTGATTGCTAGTAACCATATCATTGCCTGTTAAAAGAAAACTCCCTAGATAAGAAATAGGTATTTGGTGTTGTTGATCAATAATAAAGAAAAAATTTAGATTTAAACTTTGCCACTTAACTTGTCTTATACTGTCTATTCTATAGCTAATATTTTGACCACTAAAACTGAAAGTGAGAGTATCATTTATTTTTAAGCCAAATAACTCTGCGATGGTTTCTTCAACAGATACTTTTGCCATATCGTCATCAAAATTTGTTACTGATTGTGCTATTATTTCATTATAAAATAGTGGAAAGTCCATTACCGCAATATTAGCTTCTCTACCTAATAAACGCTGTGCTCTTTTTGATTCTTGCTCTTCTATAGTTAGCGGCTTATCATTTAGAGCAATTAAACGCCCCCTTGCTACAGAAATTAATTCAGCATTTATTTGATGTTTATTTAATATATCTAACACTTGTTGTTTTTGCTCTACTTGAATATTCATAATAAAAGCATTGGGAGTATTTGCTGGTAACGATGCTTGCCAGTTTTGCAACATATCTTGCTTAACAAAAGTCATTAACATTAATACAAAAAGCACTAAACCTATAGAGACCAGTTGTAATTTAACTAAGCTTGCTTCTCTAGTTAAAGAAGATAAAGATATTTTTAACCACCCACTACTTTTCTTTTGCCAATAACTAATTAAGAGCAGCATAATTACTGCCGAATAATATAAGACTATACTAATTATAGCTAAACCCAAAACTACCCAAAGCACATGATTAGTAACTAAACTTACAATTATTACAATTAAAAATAACCCTACAAACCAAGCAAAAAAAGTCTTTTTGGTGTTTTTGGTAGTTTTTAACAATGCTAAGGCTGAAGTATTGATTGCACTTGCAAATGCTTGCCAAGAAAATGCCCATAATACTAAAAACCCAATTAAAATGCCTTTTAAATGAATTATGCCGAAACTAGGCACGACAAGTGGTTGAAAATAATTTGCCAACATGGGGCTTAATAAGAAAAATAATAAACTACCTAACGCCACCCCTATTAAACTGGCTATAAATGCTAATAAACTTAATTGCCAAGCAAACAGCCTAAAAACTTGTTTATTACTTGCCCCTAAAGATCTCATTAAGGCAATAGAACTTTGCCATTTTTGCAAATAAAACCTACTAGCTATTAATATAGACAACCCTGCAACCAACACTGTTGCTAAGGCTGATAATTCAAGAAACAACCATGCGGTATTTAGTGACCTGGCTAAATCTTCAGTTGGTGCTGTGGCTAAAGTCAGTTCTAAAGTTTGATCTTCTTGTTTATTAACTAAATCAGCAAATTCTATAATTTTTGCTTCACTACCTGCTACTGATAATCTATGGGTTACTCTACTACCAACACCTACTAAACCAGTTTGTTCTAACATACTTAAAGGCATTAATATTTGATGAGCAAATACACTAGACATTGCAATATTTTTGGGTTGAAACTGCCCTGCTACTGCAAATTTAGTTTTACCCAATAAAACTTCACTATTATCAGCTAGTTTTAACAATGGCACTAAAGCTGATTCAATTAAAATACTTTGGTTTAATTGGTGTTGTTTACCTTTGAGCGGATAATTATCAGCAATTGCCGTTAATCTTACCAGTTGGAAATCATTGCCATTAGATGCCATAGTTGCTAAAGTACGAGATTCAGATGTTTGCAAACCTAAATACCTAGCTTGTTCTTGCCAAAATAAATCTATTGGTTGAGAGCTTTTTAAAACTAAATCAGCCCCCAAACTATCCGCTGATTGCTCAAGCAGGCTGTCTTTTATAGTTTTTGTTAATAATTCTACGGTAGTAACACTGGCACTAGAAATTATTACTGCTAAAATTAACCACAGCCAATCTTTACGCTTTAAACCACGAAAAAACCATTTTGAAGCTATTTTAAAATCAGTAAGCCACATA
>CAZJWQ010000205.1:0-2448 GCA_964549645.1 uncultured Piscirickettsiaceae bacterium
AAATTCAGGCATTTAGGGCAGTAACCAGAGTTGAGGATTGCCAAGTTTTCCAAAATAACCGAAAGAAAAGACAATAGCCTCTTCGCTGTAACTAAGGTTAATAATCTTAATCAAAACTTAAGACAGCACGCCAAATTACTTTAACAGCGTAAATTTCTAAATTCAGGTATTTAAGGCAATAACTAAAATTGAGAATTGCAGGGGGATTTACAAATCCACCTGTAATTTACTACTTTGGTTTTTATAATTCTAACGACCTACATCACCAGTTGCCAAGCGTGGCGGTGCTTTTGCGACAGCAAAAGGAGTGCCGCGTTTGGCAATCAGGTGGATGTTTTTGTTAGCTATGTTACTTTGCATTAAGTAAATATTTTCTTAATTGTCTTTCACTTCTCATGACATGAACTACATATACATTGTTTTTTTCAATACGATAAAAGATACGACATGGATTTACAATAACTTCTAAATATCTCGAATCCTTAAGCTCTGGTAGTTTGCGACCAATTCTTGGAAATTCTTCAAGCCTTTCAGTACTGATAAAAACCTTTTGTACTAAACGTTTAGCCGCACTAGGTTTATCTAATGATATATATTCTGCTATGGAGTTAAGGTCTGATAAAGCAGATTCAGTCCATATTACTTGAACCATTTAACCATTTTTTCTTTTGCTTCTGTTTGAGAAAATATTCGGTTCTCAAAGATATCTGTTTCACCTTTAGCAATTCCATCCAAAATTTTGATTCTATTTTGCATCATTTCATAATCTTGAACATCAATAAGATATGCAGAAGGTTGACCATATTCTGTAATAAGTACAGGTTCTTTTGAAGCATGTAATTCAGCTAATATTTTTGTGGCTTGACGTTTTAATGTAGTAACTAATTCAATTTTCATATAGTGATACTAAACTATCACTAATATTTTAGCAAGTTTTTTAATTGGAATAGCTAACGCCTTGCTCAGCGGCAGTTTAAAGTGGCACGTTTTTGCGTAAGCAAAAAAAGTGACGCTTTAAACTGTCCGCTGGAGCTAATTGTTATGCACTATATCGCCCACTTAATAGCCTGACAATTATTTGAGCCCACTTAATACTGTCAAACACAAGCGGTTTTAATACTGGTTTTGTTCCATGAACATCTGACATATTTGCTCTAAGACTTTGCATTACATAAGCTGCTTGATTTAATGCGCCTCTAAAGTTTTTATTAAATGGAACAATTCCTGAATCTTGCCAATTTATATCTTTTAAATCATTCTCTACTGCTGTAAAGATACCTATAGCATTTAATGAAACTTTACAGCGCTCCTGAAAAGATGCCTTACCAGCATCACCAAGTTGTTTGTTTTGATATATTTTGCTGGTAATTAAATCGACTGCCCCACATGCTGCTGATAATGCACCACTCAAATCACCGTCTCTGTAACGCTTAGCTGATTTTATTAAGTCATTTTTGCAAGCTTCGTCTAATTCTTCTAGTTCATCTCGATCTAGTATGTCGATTGGGATTACTGAAGCATCTATAACCTGCCAACCTAATCGAGACAAGTATTTTTCAAGTTGCTCTTCAATGCTGTTGTTTCTTTCAAGCATTTCTTCTATGACGATATTTAGAAAATGGCGTTTTTCATTGATAGTAAACTCTGGAAGATGCTGTTCTATTTCAGTTATAAGCTGCCCCTTGCTTACGCTACTGCCTGAGCGTTGTACAAGGTGAGATATTGTTGTGGAATCAAAGCCCGCTAGGCTAACTATCTCCTTAATTTCGTAAAAGGAGAACATATTTTTCAATACAGCACTAACTGCACTCCAAGCTGAATTTACATTAGTATCCATGATTGTCCTTTTGTGCATAACGCCTTGCTCAGCGGCAGTTTAAAGTGGCACGTTTTTGCGTATGCAAAAAAAGTGACGCTTTAAACTGTCCGCTGGAGCTATTTGTTAGGCATGTAGTAGTGTTAAATAAGGCTATTAATTGCATAACCACACGCCTTTAATTCTTTTGCGACTTCATTTTTCCACGCTCCATGTTCATCCATTGTTACATAAACAACACCATTGATATCATTGGGTGTTTCGATATCTCCTTTTACCAATGAACAGACATTCTCTCTGCCTAGTTTTGCCATTAGATAACCATGCTCAAAAATAACATTTTGACGTGCTCTATTTTTAGGCTGGATATTTGATTCATGTGCTCCTCTACCTTTGTCGCAAGCAGTGTATAAAACAAGAGCAAAATCAGCATCGTTAGAATACTTTTCAATTTTCTCGATGATAGTCATGCCTGAACTAGCTTGCTCATGAAGTATGATTGCCTTTAAGCCCAGTTTTTCGATAAAACGACTTGATTCTTGTTTTGCCTCATTATCACGACCATGAACGACAAATACTTTACGCTTATTGCGAATTATAACAGGTCTACTTGGCGTGTTTTTTTTAGAAGT
>CAZJWQ010000206.1:0-2439 GCA_964549645.1 uncultured Piscirickettsiaceae bacterium
GTGAGTTTGTTGGTGGTGGTTATGTAACTATCTTAGTTCGTGGTGAAACTGGTGCGGTAAATGCAGCAGTACGTGCAGGAGCTGATGCTTGTGAGCGTGTTGGTGATGGTCTTATAGCAGCACACATTATTGCACGCCCACATAAAGAAGTTGAGCCTGTTTTAGGAAGTAAGTAATATCTTAAAATGATTTTAAAATACCTTTGCATTATTTAATAATGTAAAGGTGTTATATTATTACCTAAATCCTGCAAGTGCTTACACACATCTGACGTAAGCTATTAATTCGTATAGCAAATTTTAATTCTTCGGGAATATCAATAAGTATTCCACTTAAATTAAAATTACTCTACAAATCAATATCTTACGCCATATATGCACAACCACTTGCAGGATTTAGGTATTATTTATTAATGATATTTAGCACTTAATTCTGTAACAGCTTTTATAAAAGCTCCTGCATGCTCAGGTTTTATTTCTGGATGTATTCCATGTCCTAAATTAAATACATGCCCACTACCTTTACCAAATTTTTCTAAAATAATAGCAACCTCTTGCCTAATTCTTTCAGGTGACGCATAAAGAATACTTGGATCCATATTGCCTTGTAAAGCCACTTTATTGCCAACTCTTGCTTTTGCTATATCAATGTCGATTGTCCAATCCAACCCCAAAGCATCGCAACCAGTAGCTGCCATTTCTTCTAACCATTGTCCTCCACCTTTGGTAAATAAAATAATAGGTACTTTTCGCCCATCATTTTCTCGCTTTAAACCATCTACAATTTTTGCCATATAGTTTAATGAAAATTCTTTATAATCTCGAGGGGTTAATACTCCACCCCAAGTATCAAAAATCTGTACCGCTTGCGCTCCAGATTCAATTTGAGCATTAAGGTAGGCAATAACAGAATCGGCAAGTATATCTAAAATATGGTGTAAAATTTTGGGTTGATCAAACATCATAGCTTTAATAATAGAATAAGTTTTACTTGATTTCCCTTCTATCATATAAGTAGCAAGAGTCCATGGGCTTCCAGAAAAACCAATTAAAGGCACCCTGCCATTTAAATCTTTACGGATAGTGCTTACTGCATCCATTACATAGCCTAGATCATCTGCCATATCTGGTACATATATTTTTTTTGCATCAGCCATATTACGGATTGGTCTATCAAAAACCGGCCCTTCGCCTGTTTCAAAGCGTAATCCTAAACCCATTGCATCAGGTATAGTTAATATATCTGAGAATAATATGGCGGCATCTAATGGAAATCTTTCTAGTGGCTGTAAAGTTACTTCACTAGCAAGCTCTTTATTACGACATAAGTCCATAAATGATCCTGCGTGTGTACGAGTTGCCTTGTACTCAGGCAGATATCGCCCTGCTTGACGCATCATCCATACAGGAGTTCTATCAACCGGTTCTCTTAAAAGAGCTTTTAATAAACGATCATTTTGTAATTTTTGCATTCTTTTTCCTTAATAGGTCTATAGCATGAGGTGAATTAATCTTAACAAACATTGAGTTGTTTAATGGAAATGCACGCCCTCTAACTTCAACAACCTGCCCTTTTAATTGATCTAGTTGCTTAAGATCAAATTTATATAAGTATTTTTCATGTATGCGGATACCCGTAGTGTCCATGTTTAAAATATAATGATTCCTACCTTTTTCAGCTTTTACGATTTCGCCTCTAAAAATTCTAAAACCTCTATCATCCATGGTGACTGCACTTGATTCTACAAGAGGGTAGTGCAGCTGGGGATGATTTTTTAATAGCCCCCAGATCCCAAGGCCTTGCTCACGAGCTCGTGCTTCAGCTCGAAAATAGCAGTCTTTATGTAAATAATTACTATGTTCACTTCTAACAAATGCGTAGCCACTTTCTAACATTAATTGATTAAGATTATATATTTTGTCATCTTTTTTTACATATAAATGAACTAAGCCTCGATTAAAGGCATCCATTTTAGTTGTATCGTATTCGACACCAATTTGCAAATTATGGTTAGCCAGTAGCCTGTTTAAATTATGTTGTGCTTCGGCTGCTAGCGGTTGCCCAGGAGTATTAAATTTTCGTTCTTTTCTTTTTTGTGGAGCATTCACACTAATTAGACGAAATTTTCTATTTTGAATAATAATAGTATTACCGTCTGTAGCGAAGCTTGCTTCTACCCATAGTTCAATATTTTTTGGCTGACAACTATCTATTTGTGCGGCGGCATTAAGAGTTGTTGCCAAGAGTAATATCACGATACTTATAATTTTTTTATATAATTTAAACATAAAAACATCATCCTTTGAAGATAGTTAAGAAGTATATTATAAGCAAAAAAAAAGCCACTTGACTACTCAAGTGGCTTTTTTTAAATAATTATGTACTTTATTACTTACGCATTGCATATTTTTGACGGAATTTCTCAACACGACCTTCTGT
>CAZJWQ010000207.1:0-2430 GCA_964549645.1 uncultured Piscirickettsiaceae bacterium
CAGCATAATTCACGCTTATATGCAGGGATTCAGGTTAAAGGTATAAGTTTTTTTTATTTATAGCTTATTTTTTTCAATTTGATTTACATCCATAAAGCAATTATATTTATGCTTTCTTTTTTATAACAATAAACTCAAATTTTTACTTAGGTTAAAGTGTTAACCCTTTTTAAAAAAGATTTATAAAAATCTATAAAAGCTTTAATGGGTTAATTATTTTAAGTATAAATTGAGAAAAACGGAGTTAGGCCAAAATGTCTTTAAATCGTCGCGAATTTCTTCATGTAATGTCATTAGCAGCTGCCGCTGGAATCTTACCTGGTACAGTAAATGCAATGGGATCAAATAACAAAAAAACAGGAATATCCCCTGCAATGTATGACATCCCAATGAAAGGGAAAGTCCGTTTACTACACATTACTGATGCTCATGCACAATTAAACCCTATTCACTTTAGAGAACCAAATGTAAACCTAGGTGTAGGGCCTGCTTATGGTAAGTTACCACATATTGTTGGGCATAAATTATTAAAAGAAATTGGTGTAAAAGAAGACACTGCTCTTGCTCATGCCTTTACTTTTTTAAACTTTCAAGATGCTGCACAACAATTTGGAAAAGTAGGAGGGTTCTCTCATGTTAAAACTCTATTAGATAAATTACGTGAAAGTGCTGGTGGTACGGAAAACACTATAACCATGGATGGCGGAGATTTATGGCATGGTTCTGGTACTGCTTTATGGACTCGTGGGCAAGATATGGTAGAAGCATCTAATATGTTAGGTGTAGATATTATGACAGGACACTGGGAATTTACTTACAAAGCTGAAGAAGTTTTAGCCAATTTAAATAAATTTAATGGTGAATTTGTAGCACAAAATATAAGAATTAAAGAAGATTCATTATTTGGTGATGAATATCGTGAAATGACAGAACGTCATAATGGTACAGGCATGCATAATGAAGATGAAGAACGAGCCTTTAAACCTTATGTTGTTAAAGTAATAAATGGTGAACGTGTGGCAATAGTCGGGCAAGCCTTTCCACGTACCGCAAATGCTAACCCACAAGACAACTTCCCAGACTGGTCTTTTGGATTACGTGAAGACGCTTTACAAGCAACCGTTAATAAAATACGTGAAACAGAAAAAGTTGCTGCTGTAGTAATGATCTCTCACAATGGTATGGATGTTGACCTTAAAATGGCATCTAGAATTAGTGGTATTGATGCCATATTTGGTGGGCATACACATGATGGCATCCCAAAAGCAATACCTGTTAAAACCCCTGAAGGTGGTGTTTGCCATGTAACTAATGCTGGTTCTAATGGTAAATTTATTGGTTGCATGGATTTAGATATTCAAAATGGTAAGCTAAGAGGTGTTAATCACACTCTTCTACCGGTATTTTCAAATGTATTGGCTGCTGATAAAGGCATGCAAGACTATATAGATAACCTTTATACTAGAAAATATGATAAAAATGTTATTGAATCTCGTCGTAAAGATGCCTACTTTAATAAAGATCGTTTAGGAAAAACCTATGGTAGCATTTTAGGAGAAGAGCTAGCTGTAGCTGAAGATACCTTATTCCGCCGTGGTAACTTTATGGGTACATGGGATCAAATTATAGTAAATGCCTTACGCGAAGAGCATGATACACAAATTTCTATGTCTGCTGGTGTGCGCTGGGGTACATCGGTATTAGCTGGTGATATGATAACTATGGAACGTGTTATGGATCAAACATCAATGACCTATGGTGAAACTTATAAATCAGAAGTAACTGGCGCACAAATGAAAGATATATTAGAAGGAGTATCTGAAAACCTATTCCAAGTTGACCCATATTTACAATCTGGTGGCGACATGGTACGTTTAGGGGGTATGGACTATACTTGTGAGCCAAAAGCTAAATTTGGTAACCGTATATCAGACTTACGCTTAGACGATGGTACACCACTTGAAGCTAACAAAACCTATTCTGTTTCAGGGTGGGCACAGGTAGAAGAAATTGGTGAAGGGCGCTTAATCTGGGATGTAGTAGCTGATCATCTACGTAACAGTAAATCCACTAAATTAACCAAAGTAAATAACCCTAAATTAAAAGGTGTTAAAACTAATGCTGGAATACAAGACTATCCTGGTAAAATGGTTTAAATAACTATTCAATTAATAAGTGCTTCTTTAAGAATAGAAGCACTACTGTATAAAGCTCTTCTCCACAACAACCCTATAGAGCACGTAATACTTTTTAAAAATTAGGCAGATAAATTCAAAATTTCTGGCCAGTTTTTTATAATATCCCATTCTTTTTTTGTTAATACCATAGTAAATTGACTATGCCCTTCATCACTAAAACCTTCTTTTAATATAGTGCCTAAACTATAAAGTTTTGCCCTTTTTTTACCTGCATTTACATCTAGCTCTATAT
>CAZJWQ010000208.1:0-2415 GCA_964549645.1 uncultured Piscirickettsiaceae bacterium
AACACTTGCTAAAAAGAAGGGGGGTTTGTATAATCCCCCTTTTTCGTTGTAGAAAAAGTTAGTTATAACTCCAATTCTCTATTCGGGGGTTAGGGTATGTTTATAGGGGTATAGCTCCAATTGGTAGAGCACCGGATTCCAAATCCGGGTGTTGGGAGTTCGAGTCTCTCTACCCCTGCCAAATTTTTAATAAGCTGTTGTTTTGCAGTTTGTTTATTTTAAAAACAAGAAGATTTATGAATAAGAAAACAGGTAATAAAGCATCTGCTGGTTCGTTAGAGTCGGTTAAAAATATTTCTGCCTTAGCAATAATAGGCATTAGCATGGTCGGTTATTATGTTTATTCTGATGCTCATGCGGTTATACGAATTTTAGGCTTGCTAGCTGGTGTCGGTGTTGGTATTGGTGTCTTTTATCAGTCTGATAAAGGTAAGCGTTGGTTTAAGCATTTGGCGAACACCAAAAAAGAAGTTATGCAGGTTATTTGGCCTACCCGCCAAGAAACAGTACAAATGACTCTAGTTGTTTTTGTAGTAGTTATCCTTATGGGTATTTTCTTGTGGTTAGTGGATATGTTCTTTTCATGGGCAATTAGGTTACTAGTGTAGCAAGGAGTTTAAAGTGGCACAAAGATGGTATGTTGTTCATGCGTATTCAGGGTATGAAAAAAAAGTTCAAATTGCAATTGCTGATTATGTTGAAAGAGCAGGTTTAGAAAGTTTTTTTGGTGAGGTTTTAGTTCCTGCTGAAGAAGTGGTTGAGATTCGTGACGGCAAAAAGCGTACTTCAGAGAGAAAGTTTTTTCCTGGTTATGTTCTAGTGCAAATGGAAATGAATGAAGATAGCTGGCATTTAGTTAAGTCAGTACCCCAGGTTATGGGGTTCGTGGGAGGGACGTCTTCACGACCTACCCCTATTTCACAACGAGAAGTAGATAATATTTTACAAAAAGTTTCTGATGGTGTTGATAAGCCTCGTCCAAAAGTTATGTATGAGCCTGGTGAAATGGTAAGAGTTGTAGATGGTCCTTTCAACGATTTTGAAGCAGTGGTTGAAGAAGTTAATTATGATAAAAATAGGTTGCAAGTATCGGTGCTTATTTTTGGGCGTTCTACTCCCGTAGAGTTAGAATTTACACAAGTAGAAAAATGTTAAAATTTTAAAACCCTAATTCCTGCATAGAGATTAGGGGTGGAAGAATTTTTTAAATTCTTCTTTATGGAGACACTGAATAACCGCGATTAGAATTTTACTGAAAAAAAATGTGCGTCAGGTTCCGCTAAATTCACTGTAATAGCTAGCTATTGCGGTGAATTTAGCGGAAGTTGTCGTGCATTTTAGCCAGTAAAAAATAATTGGCGGTTGTTCAGTGTCTCCTTATATTAACCCCCTGGGGAGCTGGAAAGCGTTTGACCCACAAGGAGTAAATTATGGCTAAAAAAATACAAGCCTATATCAAGCTGCAAGTTTCTGCAGGAAGTGCCAACCCTAGTCCGCCAGTAGGTCCTGCACTGGGTCAGCATGGTGTAAATATTATGGAGTTTTGTAAGTCTTTTAATGCCCAAACACAAAGTTTGGAAAAAGGCATGCCTATTCCAGTTGTTATTACTGTTTATAGTGATAAAAGTTTTACATTTATTACAAAAACTCCGCCAGCTTCAATTCTTTTAAAGAAAGCAGCGGGCATTAGTAAAGGTTCAGCAATTCCAAATATGGATAAAGTTGGTACGGTTACTCGTGCACAATTAGAAGAAATTGCAAATACTAAAATGGCAGATCTTAATGCTAACGACATTGATGCAGCAGTAAAGATTATTGCTGGTTCAGCTCGTAGTATGGGTTTGAAGGTGGAAGGATAATTGATATGGCTAAATTAACAAAAAAACAAAAAACATATGCAGCTAAACTAGTTGCTGAAAAATCTTATGATGCAATAGAGGCTTTTGCTTTAGTATCTGAATTGGCTAGTGCTAAATTTTCTGAATCAGTAGATGTTGCTATTAAGCTTGGAATTGATCCACGTAAATCTGATCAAGTTGTCCGTGGTGCTAGTGTTATGCCTAATGGCACAGGTAAAGACGTGCGTGTTGCCGTATTTACTGGTGAAGCAAATGAGCAAGCTGCTAAAGATGCTGGTGCTGAATTTGTAGGTATGGATGAATTAGCTCAAGAAGTTAAAAAAGGTATGATGGATTTTGATGTAGTAATTGCCTCTCCAGATGCTATGCGTGTGGTCGGAATGTTAGGGCAAATACTTGGCCCGCGTGGTTTAATGCCAAACCCTAAAACAGGTACTGTTACTCCTAATGTTGCAGATGCTGTTAAAAAAGCTAAATCTGGGCAAGTTAGGTTTCGTGCTGACAAAGCTGGTATTGTTCATGCCTCTATTGGCAAGGTAGATTTTACCCCTGAAAA
>CAZJWQ010000209.1:0-2415 GCA_964549645.1 uncultured Piscirickettsiaceae bacterium
TTATTAATGTCAAAATTAATTGATTTAGTTGTACCAGATATTGGTGATTTTGTAGCAGTAGAAGTTATTGAAGTATTAATTAATGTTGGTGATGAAGTTGCTCAAGATCAATCCTTATTAACTTTAGAATCAGACAAAGCAACTATGGAAATACCAGCACCTTTTGCAGGTAAAATAGTTTCTTTTAGCGCCGCACTTGGCGATAAAGTCGCAGAAGGTTCTATTGTTGGGCAAATTGAAATAGCAGACGTTAGAACAGTTGCAAATAATGTTACAGATAATGCTACAGTACCACAGCCTAATATCAACACAGATACTAAAATAAGTTTGCCAGATGCTGATATACAATGTGAAGTGCTAGTGTTAGGCTCAGGGCCGGGCGGATATACCGCAGCATTTCGTGCCGCAGATTTAGGTAAAAATGTAGTAATGGTTGAAAAATACACAACTATTGGCGGAGTTTGCTTAAATGTAGGTTGTATTCCATCTAAAGCATTATTACATATGTCAGTAGTGTTAAACGAAACTCGTGAAATGTCTGCTCATGGTATTACATTTACAGAGCCTAAAATTGACATTGATAAAATTCGTGATTATAAAAATTCTATTATTAATAAACTAACTGGTGGGTTAGCAGGTTTAGCTAAAGCACGCAAAGTAAATGTTATAGAAGGTTATGGCAAGTTTAGCTCTGCTAATTTAGTTAGCGTAGAATTAGCCGATGGAGGCACAAAAACTATAGCATTTGAAAGTGCAGTAATAGCGGCAGGTTCTAGGGTCGTAAAATTACCATTTATCCCACATGAAGACCCAAGAGTAATGGACTCTACAGACGCTTTAGAACTAACTGATATACCAAAAAAATTACTAGTTATTGGTGGCGGTATTATTGGTTTAGAAATGGCACAGGTCTATGACTCTTTTGGCTCTAATATTACCGTAGTTGAACTAGGCGATACCATTATCCCAGGTGCAGATAAAGACATAACCAGACCATTATTACGTAAAATTAACAAGAAATACGAGAATGTTTTCTTAAACTCTAAAGTAACTAATGTTGAAGCAACTGATAAAGGTTTGCTGGTTTCATTTGAAGGCAAAAAATGCCCTACAACAGATATGTTCGATAAAGTATTAGTTGCAGTTGGTCGTAGCCCAAATGGTAAATTAATAGCTGCCGAAAACGCTGGTGTTATAGTAAATGATTGGGGCTTTATTGAAGTAGATGAACGCCAAAAAACTAATATAGACCATATTTACGCAATTGGCGATGTAGTAGGTCAACCAATGCTTGCCCATAAAGCAGTGCATGAAGGCAAAGTTGCTGCCGAGGTTATTAGTGGTATGGCAAGTGCCTTTACTCCTATGGGAATTCCATCAGTTGCTTATACCGACCCAGAAGTTGCATGGGCAGGTAAAACTGAGCAAGAACTAAAAGATGAAAATATTGCTTATGAAAAAGGTAGTTTTCCTTGGGCAGCTTCAGGGCGTAGCTTAAGTTTAGGTAGAGATGAGGGTATTACTAAAGCATTATTTTGTGCAGAAACTCATCGCCTATTAGGTTGCGGCATTGTTGGCCCTAACGCCGGTGAGCTAATTGCCGAGGCAATGTTAGCCATAGAAATGGGTGCAGATATGCAAGATATAGGTTTAACTATTCATCCACACCCAACGCTTTCTGAAACTTTATGCTTTGCCGCCGAAATGGCAGAAGGCACAATTACTGACTTAATGCCACCAAAAAAGCGAAAATAACCATGTATTATCTTGATAATTTTTATGTAAATAAAGGTTCTTTAGTAACTATTAGCCCAGAACAAGCAAATAAATTTGCTAAAGAAATAGCTAATGACTTTAACCCTTTGCACGACCCAGAAAATAAAAGATTTTGTGTGCCAGGAGATTTACTATTTGCTATTACCTTAGCAAAATATGGTTTATCACAAAATATGCTTATTAACTATAAAGCTATGGTTGGTAAAGGTATAGAGCTAGTTTACCCAGCAGAAATTGATGATAATTTTGTCTTACTAGATAGTAAAAATAAAGAATATGTAACAGTACAAGCTAGTGGTAATAAAGTTACTAATTTAACTACTGTGGAAGCATTTACCAAAGCTTATGTATCTTTTTCTGGGCATTGCTTCCCGCATATTTTAGTGCCGTTAATGAAGCAAAAAGATGTAATGATTAACCTAGCCAGACCAATGGTTATCTATGAAAGCATGGCATTTAAATTTGATAAATTTGATTTAATTTCCCCCTCGTTATCTTTTACCCATAGTTCTTTAGAAGTAAACGGCAAGCGTGGCTTGGTTAAAATATATTTTGATTTATTAGACCAAGGTGTAACTGTTGGCACTGGCTATAAAAATATGATTTTAAGCGGGTTAAGAGAGTATGAAGAAGACAAAA
>CAZJWQ010000210.1:0-2415 GCA_964549645.1 uncultured Piscirickettsiaceae bacterium
TTTTGTCTTCTTCATACTCTCTTAACCCGCTTAAAATCATATTTTTATAGCCAGTACCAACCGTTACACCTTGGTCTAATAAATCAAAAGAGATTTTAACCAAACCACGCTTGCCGTTTACTTCTAAAGAACTATGTGTAAAAGATAATGATGGAGATATTAAATCAAACTTATCAAATTTAAATGCCATGCTTTCATAGATAACCATTGGTCTGGCTAGGTTAATCATTACATCTTTTTGCTTCATTAACGGCACTAAAATATGCGGGAAGCAATGCCCAGAAAAAGATACATAAGCTTTGGTAAATGCTTCCACAGTAGTTAAATTAGTAACTTTATTACCACTAGCTTGTACTGTTACATATTCTTTATTTTTACTATCTAGTAAGACAAAATTATCATCAATTTCTGCTGGGTAAACTAGCTCTATACCTTTACCAACCATAGCTTTATAGTTAATAAGCATATTTTGTGATAAACCATATTTTGCTAAGGTAATAGCAAATAGTAAATCTCCTGGCACACAAAATCTTTTATTTTCTGGGTCGTGCAAAGGGTTAAAGTCATTAGCTATTTCTTTAGCAAATTTATTTGCTTGTTCTGGGCTAATAGTTACTAAAGAACCTTTATTTACATAAAAATTATCAAGATAATACATGGTTATTTTCGCTTTTTTGGTGGCATTAAGTCAGTAATTGTGCCTTCTGCCATTTCGGCGGCAAAGCATAAAGTTTCAGAAAGCGTTGGGTGTGGATGAATAGTTAAACCTATATCTTGCATATCTGCACCCATTTCTATGGCTAACATTGCCTCGGCAATTAGCTCACCGGCGTTAGGGCCAACAATGCCGCAACCTAATAGGCGATGAGTTTCTGCACAAAATAATGCTTTAGTAATACCCTCATCTCTACCTAAACTTAAGCTACGCCCTGAAGCTGCCCAAGGAAAACTACCTTTTTCATAAGCAATATTTTCATCTTTTAGTTCTTGCTCAGTTTTACCTGCCCATGCAACTTCTGGGTCGGTATAAGCAACTGATGGAATTCCCATAGGAGTAAAGGCACTTGCCATACCACTAATAACCTCGGCAGCAACTTTGCCTTCATGCACTGCTTTATGGGCAAGCATTGGTTGACCTACTACATCGCCAATTGCGTAAATATGGTCTATATTAGTTTTTTGGCGTTCATCTACTTCAATAAAGCCCCAATCATTTACTATAACACCAGCGTTTTCGGCAGCTATTAATTTACCATTTGGGCTACGACCAACTGCAACTAATACTTTATCGAACATATCTGTTGTAGGGCATTTTTTGCCTTCAAATGAAACCAGCAAACCTTTATCAGTTGCTTCAACATTAGTTACTTTAGAGTTTAAGAAAACATTCTCGTATTTCTTGTTAATTTTACGTAATAATGGTCTGGTTATGTCTTTATCTGCACCTGGGATAATGGTATCGCCTAGTTCAACTACGGTAATATTAGAGCCAAAAGAGTCATAGACCTGTGCCATTTCTAAACCAATAATACCGCCACCAATAACTAGTAATTTTTTTGGTATATCAGTTAGTTCTAAAGCGTCTGTAGAGTCCATTACTCTTGGGTCTTCATGTGGGATAAATGGTAATTTTACGACCCTAGAACCTGCCGCTATTACTGCACTTTCAAATGCTATAGTTTTTGTGCCTCCATCGGCTAATTCTACGCTAACTAAATTAGCAGAGCTAAACTTGCCATAACCTTCTATAACATTTACTTTGCGTGCTTTAGCTAAACCTGCTAACCCACCAGTTAGTTTATTAATAATAGAATTTTTATAATCACGAATTTTATCAATGTCAATTTTAGGCTCTGTAAATGTAATACCATGAGCAGACATTTCACGAGTTTCGTTTAACACTACTGACATATGTAATAATGCTTTAGATGGAATACAACCTACATTTAAGCAAACTCCGCCAATAGTTGTGTATTTTTCAACCATTACTACATTTTTACCTAAATCTGCGGCACGAAATGCTGCGGTATATCCGCCCGGCCCTGAGCCTAACACTAGCACTTCACATTGTATATCAGCATCAGGCAGACTTATTTTAGTATCTGTGTTGATATTAGACTGTGGCACTGTAGCATTACCTGTAACATTATTTGCAACTGTTGTAGCGTCTGCTATTTCAATTTGCCCAACAATAGAACCTTCTGCTACTTTATCGCCAAGTGAGGCACTAAAAGAAACTATTTTACCTGCAAAAGGTGCTGGTATTTCCATGGTTGCTTTGTCTGATTCTAAAGTTAATAATGATTCATCTTGAGCAACTTCATCACCAACATTAATTAATATTTCAATAACTTCTACTTCTACAAAATCACCAATATCTGGTACAACTAAATCAATTAATTTTGACATTAATAA
>CAZJWQ010000211.1:0-2392 GCA_964549645.1 uncultured Piscirickettsiaceae bacterium
CCTCTTTTTAGTTAGTCTTTCGTTAATAAATTCGGTTTTTTGCTTAAGAAAACACAACCTTAGCAAAAAGATTAAACCATTATGACTACTTAATACCGTAAATAACAGTTTAAGTTATTTAAGTCATGATTTAAGACATGTTTAATATAATTAAATTATCAAACCTATTTTACCTTAAATACTAAACTGACAAGGCTTTAATTTTGGCAATAACTGGTGCGGTTTGTGGGCGAACTTTACGCCAAACATAAAATGCTTCTGCCGCTTGTTCTACTAACATACCTGAGCCATCCATTGTTATGCATTCATTACTTATGTTTTTTGCCCAATTCATAAAAATTGTTGGCTGATCTGCGTACATCATGTCGTAAACTAAAGTAGATTTAGTTATTATTTTTTCAGGTACAGGTAGTAACTTATTTTCTAAACTAGCTGATGTGCCATTAATAACTATATCGTAGCCATTTTCAATAATTGGAATATCTGCCCAAGAGCTAGTGGTAATTGCAATTGATGTATCTAACCTACTAGCAAGAACTTCTGCTCTTTTTAATGTTCTATTAGCAATATGCAATTGTTTAGGTTGTTTTTTTAATAATGGGTGCAAGATGCCTTGCACAGCTCCACCTGCACCTAAAATAAGTACATTTTTATTTTTAAACAACGTATTTCCATTTATCTCAATATCATTTACTAAACCAATACCATCTGTGTTGTGACCGACAATAGTTCCATCGTCATTAAATATATAGGTATTAACTGCTTGAGCAATACGTGCTTCTGTAGTTAAGCTGTCAGCCAAGTCAAAAGCATCTAACTTATATGGCACTGTAATATTGATACCTTTATAACCTTTGGCAATTAAAGCCTTTATGGCATATACAAAGTTGCCGTCTTCTTTATCAACCCTTAAAGCTTCATAATTAACAGCTTGCCCTGCTTGCTCGCCAAATAACCGATGAATTAATGGTGATTTAGAATGAGATATTGGGTCGCCCACTACGGCATATAAATCGTTCATTACTGTTCCTTTAACCACTTGGCCGCGTCTTTTGCATAGTAGGTCAAAATACCATCAGCCCCTGCCCTTTTACAAGATAATAGAGTTTCTAGTACCACTGCTTTTTCATCTATCCAGTTGTTTAAAGCGGCTGCTTTTATCATTGCATACTCGCCGCTTACATGATAAACAAAAGTTGGCATTTTAAATTCCTCTTTTACCGCTCTGACTACATCTAAATATGGAACACCCGGCTTAATCATTATCATATCAGCCCCTTCATTAATATCCATTGCGACTTCTTGTAATGCTTCATTTATGTTGGCAGGATCTATTTGGTAAGTTTTTTTATCTGCCTTGCCTAAATTAGTTGCAGAACCTACCGCATCTCTAAAAGGACCATAGTATGATGAAGCATATTTGGCGGCATAAGAGATTATTTTAGTATTTATATAGCCATTTGCTTCTAAGGCTTTACGTATGTCAACAATCCTGCCATCCATCATGTCAGATGGCCCAATAACATCTACTCCTGCTTTAGCATGAGACAATGCTTGTTTAATTAAAATAGCAACGGTCTCATCATTTAAAACATAGCCACTTTCATCTATAACTCCATCTTGACCATGCGTTGTGTAAGGGTCAAGAGCTACATCACTCATTACTCCCATGGCAGGCACAGCTTGCTTAATAGCTTTAATTGCTCTTTGAGCTAAGCCATTCGGATTATAAGATTCTGCTGCATCTATAGACTTAACCGTAATACTGGGCACAGGAAATAAAGCTACCATAGGAATGCCTAGCTTATGCAATTCTATAACTTCTATAATTATTAAGTCGATACTGAGTCGCTCCACACCTGGCATAGACTGAATAAGTTCACGCTTATTTTCACCCTCTATAACAAACATGGGTAGAATTAAATCATCAACGCCTAAAGCATTTTCTTGCATTAAACGTCGAGAAAAATCATTTTTACGCATTCTGCGCATGCGAGTAAGCGGAAATTGACGATTAATCATATTAAAATTAAACCTTTTTTATTAAATACAATTTAAAGCAGTATCTTAAGCTATTTTCTCCCACAAACAAATCCTAAACCACAAGCAGGTCTTAAAACCTGATTATTTGAAGTGTAAACAAACTATGACTTTATGCCTTACAATCCTTTAACGGCTATGCAATAACCCTTTTAAAAACAACACTAAGTAGCCAAAAAGCAACTACCATTAAACAAACTCTACCTCAATACTATATACAATATTCAATATGCCTATAAAAAACTTATATAAGGAAAAGCTTATTTACCTATTCCAAAATTTAGTAATTTAGCTTAAAATGTGTCTCACAGATTGTTGTATTTTGCGTAAAAGCTTAATCAGCATTTACTTT
>CAZJWQ010000212.1:0-2374 GCA_964549645.1 uncultured Piscirickettsiaceae bacterium
AAAGGAATTTAACTTAAATATGGCTTGTTAAGTTAGTAAGATCTTTTTCTAGCACGACTTAAATTTTAAGCACTTTTAAAGATTAAAATCAATTTTAAAGCTAATGTTTGAACCCCATTATTTTAATCGCGATTGTTCAGAGTTTACTAACGTCGCAAATCACCGGCATGGAACGAAGCGCAGCGTAGTGGAATGTCCGAGTGAATTTGCCTTGTTATGTGCTCTCTTTTTTATTCTACTCAATCCAACAGGTGTAATTCCTAAATAACGAGATAAATCATTTTGAGTTACTTTCTCTAAAAGCGTTGGGGATATTTCTGCTATTCTACAAAATCGCTCCTCAGCACTCATGCACAGAAATTCAAACTCTCTCTGCTCTTTCTTCATAGCAAAGAGAAGTAGTAATTCAATCATGTCACTAGCAACACCCAGATCGTTTTTACTGTATTCGTGAAGTGTCTCAAAAGGTATTTTTTTCAAGGTTGTTGACTCTAAACAAATAAGATTAAAAGTACAACTTCTCTTTAAATAGGCTGAGGACAGACTACCAATTATATCATTGGGCAAGAGAAAAGATTTTACTGATTCCTTACCATCCTTAGATGTGTAGTATGCCTTTAGTAAACCTGACTGAACAAAATAAAGTGATCTGTCTGCATCACCTTGCATGAAAATGTGCTCACCTTTATTTTTTATTACTGTAACACCTTCAAACTCTAGCAGTTCATGAAAATTCATAGATTTTAACCTCGGTTAATGACTTCCTTTTCTCAAGAACATATTATATTGAAAGCAATATACAAATAGCAACCAAAAACAATGTGAGATGACACCCATGAATATTAGAAATAAACGAATTGTAATTACTGGAGGCACTTCTGGTATTGGCTATGAGATGACGAAGTATCTTAATTCTGATAATGAGATAATCGTGATATCTAGAAGTACCAACAAGCTCAATAAACTTACTCAAAACTTTAAGGGAGTAATTATCTATCAAGCCGATTTATCCAAACTTGATGAAATAGAAGCCGTGGCAGATACCATTGTTAAGCGATTTGAGTCTATTGATGTGCTTATTAACAACGCCGCTGTTCAATACACACCAACATTTCTAGATGATGAATTTAAATATGAAAATATAGCCCATGAGATAACCCTGAATTTCACCAGTGTTTGTAGCTTAACATATTTATTATTACCAGCCCTATTACATCAAAACAAGGCGGTAATTTTAAATATTAATTCTGCACTTGCACTAACACCAAAAACTTCCTCGGCTGTTTATTGTGCAACAAAAGGGGCTTTAAATATCTTTTCTCAATCACTTCGTTATCAACTTGAGAAAACAAATATAAGTGTACAGCAAGTTTTTTTGGAATTGGTTGATACTGCGATGACAAGAGGCAGGGGTAAGAATAAGGTTTCTGCTGAGGATGCTGCTAAAAAAATAATTCAAGGTATGGAGCGTAATATTTCAGAGCATTATATTGGTAAGGTCAAGCTTCTCAGGTTTTTGCTCCGACTAGCACCGTCAGTTGCACATAGAATTTTAAAAAACAGTTAAGGAAAGTAAAAATGAAACCATTACTAAAATTATTTTTAATTATCGCTACAATATTTGCAAGTACATTTTTGCTGATTAAATTTACAGGGTTATTAACAATAGAACAAATTGAAGGTTGGCTAACACAAGCTAAAGAATTATCGCCTATTTATGTAGGTGCAATAGTCGCTTTATTATTATTTGCTGATTTATTTATTGCAATACCAACGCTAACAGTGGCAATTCTAGCAGGTTACTTTCTTGGTCACGCTTATGGGGCCCTTGCAGCCTTGATAGGAATTATACTAGCAGGAATTTGTGGCTATGTTATAAGCCGGTATTATGGTGATCTTATTCTTGGGTTTTTACTAAAGGATGAAAGCAAGCGTAACGATGCGATAGAAAATTTTCAAAAACATGGCTTTGTAATGATACTTTTATCACGAGCCATGCCGATTTTGCCTGAGGCTACTGCTTGTCTTTCTGGAATGACTCGTATGCCTTTTAATAAATTTTTGTTTGCATGGTTGCTAAGTTCAGTACCGTATATATTAATTGCAACCTATGCAGGTTCTATTAGTTCTATTGAAAACCCTACGCCTGCAATCTTTACTGTTATTGGTATTTCGGCGTTTTTATGGGTTGCTTGGTTTTTATATTACCGAGTAAATAACAAAATCAACATATAGTATTTTCCAGATGTAATGTTACAGAACTGTTAATTGACTTTATTGGTTTACTGGTCGAACAAAAAATGTTCAAGTTTCTTGTAGCACATAACGACTAAACTCAGCGTGCAGTTAAAAGTGGCGCTGTTTTTGCCTAAGC
>CAZJWQ010000213.1:0-1167 GCA_964549645.1 uncultured Piscirickettsiaceae bacterium
TCTTTAACCACTTTATGAATAGATGTGAGTTCTGTATGAATTATTAAATCAGCAACTTCTATATAATATTTTTCTCTTGCTTCTAAAATATCTTGTAAAGTTTTTTTGGCATCATCTGTTTGTAATAATGGACGATTACGATCATTTTTGGTACGTTGTAAAAGTATATCTATTGAAGATTTTAAATATACTACCACCCCTCTTGAGCGTAAGTTTTTACGATTATCTATGTTTAAAATAGCCCCACCACCTGTTGCTAGTACAGTTTGTGGTAATAAAGTTAGCTCATCAATAACCGCTTTTTCTCTTAGTCGAAAACCTTCTTCACCTTCAATATCAAAAATCATCGGTATAGTTACACCGGTTTTATCTTCAATTGCGTGATCACTATCTACAAAATTATAAGATAGTTTTTCTGCTAAAATTCTACCGACGGTGGATTTACCTGCCCCCATTGGACCAATTAGGAATATACTTTGTTTATACATAAAAGTATTGTATCTCAAAAAGACTAGTAACTCTGTTAAAATATTATCTAAATTAACTTATTATCTATTCAAATAAAGGGAGAAATATGGGTCATCTTTATATTATATCTGCCCCATCAGGAGCAGGAAAAACATCGCTGGTTAATAAATTATTAGAACTAGATAATAGTATTCAAGCATCTGTATCTACAACTACAAGACCAATTAGAGATGGCGAAACCAATGGCATAAACTATCACTTTGTAACAGTTGAAGAGTTTACTCAAAAAATAGCAGAAAATGATTTTTTAGAACATGCACAAGTTTTTGATAATTTTTATGGTACATCTAAAACAATGGCTGAACAAAAATTAGCCGAAGGTAAAGATGTTATTTTAGAAATAGATTGGCAAGGAGCTCAACAGGTTAAAAAAATAATACCAAATGCCATTAGTATTTTTATACTGCCGCCTAGTTTAAAAGAGCTAAATAACAGGTTAACCAACAGAGCTACCGACACTACAGAAGTTATTAACAAAAGAATGGCTGCTGCGGTAAATGAAATGAAACAATTTAAGCAGTTTGATTACCTGGTAATTAACGATGACTTTACACAATCTTTACAAGAGCTACATGCTATTTTTGTCAGCAATCGTTTAAAATTAACTAATCAAATAATTACTCATAAAAAATTAATTGC
>CAZJWQ010000213.1:1267-2368 GCA_964549645.1 uncultured Piscirickettsiaceae bacterium
TTTACTTTTAGATATAACTTTGATGGTATGCGTAATGATGTTTGGAAGGCTCGTGAATTAGAAACTATGATTTGTAAAAGTTTAAATGTAAAACATGCACATTTAGTCTCTAGCGGCACAACCGCTTTATCTACCGCTTTAGCAGCCGCAGGCATAGGTGCAGGCGATAAAGTTATAGTACCTCCTTTTACTTTTGTTGCTTCTGTTGAAGCTATTGTATTAGCAGGAGCGGTACCAATTTTTGCAGAAATTGATGAAACCTTAACCCTTTCACCAGCAGGTATAGAAAAAGCCATACAGCAATACCCAGATATTAAAGCCATAAACTTTATTCATATGTGTGGCAGCATGGGCTATATGGATGAAGTTAAAGCCATTTGCGATAAACATAACATAATCTTATTAGAAGATGCCTGCCAAGCTACAGGTGGTAGCTATAAAGGTAAATATCTTGGTACTATTGGGCAAGTAGGAGCCTTATCATTTGATTCGGTAAAAACCATCTCTTGCGGAGAAGGTGGTGCTATTTTAACCAATAATGAAAATATCTACACTAATGCCCATCAGTATTCAGACCATGGGCATGACCATATAGGACTTGATAGAGGGGCTGAAAGCCACCCAATAATGGGTTCAAACTATCGTATTTCAGAGTTAAATGCTGCTGTTGGGGTTGCTCAATGGGCTAAGTTAGATAAAATTTTAGCTATTCAACGTAAAAATAAGAAAGTTTTAAAAGATGCCTTAGCTCAGTATACTGAAGTATCATTTAGAAAATTACCTGATGAAAGTGGCGACAATGCAGGCTTTTTAACACTAATAATGCCAACAGAAGCCAGAGCCGTAGAAGTAGTAAAAGCTCTTGGAGACGCTGGAATACCTGCAATATTTTATTGGTATGCGAATAATTGGCATTATCTTAAAAATTGGCAGCACATTCAACAAATGAAAGGCCCAGCAAAATTACCAATAGAATTAGTTGCTGATAAACCAGACTACACTAAAATTAGCACACCTATTTCTGATGCTATAATGAGCAAAACATTTTCAATGCTAATAAATTTATCATGGTCTGATGAAGACTTACAATTTAGAGTAAAT
>CAZJWQ010000214.1:0-2355 GCA_964549645.1 uncultured Piscirickettsiaceae bacterium
TCTATAAGCTTAAATAATAAAACAGTACTCGTTTTAATTTATTAATATCAATCGGTTTTACTAGGTAGTCATTCATACCTGCTGCAATAAATCGTTCACGCTCCCCAGTCATTGCATTTGCGGTTACCGCAATAATCGGTAAATCAACGCCTTTCTTGCCTAACTTTCTAATTTGTTTGGTAGCTTCAATGCCGTTCATGTTTGGCATGTTTTCATCCATTAATACTAGTTTATAATCTTGTTTTTTAACCGCATTTATTGCTTCTATACCGTCATTGGCTATATCAAAAGTTAAGCCTTGTTTTTTTAATATTGCAGACATTAACATTTGGTTGGTTTTATTGTCTTCTACTAATAAAATATGCCCTTTAAGGGTGTAATCTGTTATAAACTCATTTTTTTGTATTAATTCTTCTGCCATAACTTCAACAGGGATACTAAAATAAAAACAACTACCTTTATTTATTTTACTGGTAACCTTTAGAGTACCTCCTAACATTTTCACTAACTTAGAGCTAATTGACAACCCTAACCCCGTACCACCAAACTTACGGGTTGTGGACGTTTCTGCTTGTGAAAAGGCATCAAATATATATTGTTGCTGTTGTTCTGAAATACCTATACCAGCATCTATAACACTAAAATTTAAGTTAGAAGTTTGTTGGCAAAAGTCAATTTTTAAACTAACTGGTTGGTGTTGTTTGCTAAATTTTATTGCATTAGATAATAAATTAATAATAATTTGCCTAATTCGTAAAATGTCTGCTTTAAGTGTTTTAGGGGTGTTTTCATCAAGTTCAAAAGAAAATAAAATATTTTTTTGGCTATATTTTGCCTTAAATAAGTCTGCAATAATATTAAACTCTGTAGCTGGGTTAAACTTTATTGGGTCAATAGTAAATTTACCACTTTCTATTTTGCTGAAATCTAGTATATCATTGACTATACTTAATAAAGAATGCCCCGATTTATCAATAGTGTATAAGTAGTCCATGCTTTCTTGATCAAATTTTTTGTCTTTTAATAAACTAATAAAACCAAGGATGGCATTTAAAGGTGTACGAATTTCATGTGACATATTTGCTAAAAACTCATCTTTAGCTTGCATTGCACTAAGCACTTTATTTCTTTCGATATTCAACTGTAAGTTCATTTTTTCTATAGCAGTAATATCAAATAAAGAAATAATAAACCTTTGATATTTTTTAGATTTATTAGCAGTTATATGAAATATATTAATGGTGCCAAAATTGTCAATTTTTACTTTGTGTAATTGCTTGGGATTATTAATAATATACTCTAACCAACTTTTATCTTTAAATTTATAAATAAAACCATCCTCTATTATAAATTTATCACTGATACAGTTATAGCGGTCTGTAAATTCTTCTAATGTATTAAATTCATTAAAATAACTAAAAAAACCACCACTAACATTTAATATTTTTTTACCATCATTAACTACAATAATATTTTTTTGGGAGGTTAGAATATCATGAATATAATCCTCACTTATTTGCAATTGTTCGGTTGAATATTCTATATTTTTAGAAAGTAATCTAAAAAGCCATAATGCTAATAAAGCTACTATTATGGTTAGTAGTATTTGCAAAATATAGTAATTATCTTTTGTATTTTCTATTTCTAGTAATAAGGTTTGAGAGTTTTTTCTGCTTTCAAGATAAATATTGCTTACATCTTCTTTTAGTTTTTGAAAAGTAGGTCTAACTAATTGTAGTTGTAATCTTAAATTTGCTATTTTTATAGGTAATTGTTTATTATTTAAAATTATCAGGGCATTCATGCTATTAACATCTTCTGATATACCTAATAAATTTTTATTAATTATTTCAAAGTTAGCAAGTGTAGATGTTTGGATAGCTAAAAACTGATTAATAATATTAGGCTTATAGTTTATTTGTTCTTGTTCAGCTTTAATATCAATTGAATTAATTTGCTGATTTGTTTTAAAATCACCACCAGTATTTAATATTTGCATTAATTGAATAATGTTTTTTTGTGTGTTATTAATATCTGTTAATAAACTATTTTTTATATTTTGATTAGGAGAGCTATCAAGTTGAAAAAAACTTGATTCCATCTGATATATATTTTGGATTATATTCTGGCTTATTGAGCTCTTAACTTTTGCATTCTCTATTTTAGTATCTAAGTGTGATATAAAATTACCGATTGAAATATTTAAGATAATTTGTAAGCTAAATACAATAATAAAAACAGAAATTAGTAAGAATAGATTTCGTTTAATAATTGTTTTAAAGTTTTTTTTAAGCATAATTTTATCTTTTATTTAGTAAATTTAATTATTTTTTATTTTACACGAACGCTTCTCTT
>CAZJWQ010000215.1:0-2345 GCA_964549645.1 uncultured Piscirickettsiaceae bacterium
TTTTTTACGCTATAGAAAACTAGCTTAGCAAAATATTTTAGCTATTATGGCTATCCCTTACTATAAATAACAGTTTAAGTTATTTAACTTATAGTTTAAGATATACTTAAGAACACACCTAATAATTAAAGATTACTTCATTTTACCTTAAATTTTACTTGCTTAGGAATTTAATATTATGCCTATACAACATGCTACTTTACGCCAATTAGAAATTTTTAATGCTTTATCTCTACATATGAGCATCACTCGTACAGCTGAAATGCTGCATTTAACCCCGCCCGCTGTTTCTATTCAAGTAAAACAATTAGCACAATCGGCAGGGCAACCACTAATTGAGCAAGTTGGTAAAAAGCTGTACCTTACTGATACAGGTAAAATTGTTTCTTTAGCTTGTAGAGATATTTTTGACCGCTTAGAAGGGCTTAAACAAGAGTTGGCAGCTTTACAAGGACTTGAAAAAGGTAGTTTACGCTTGGCAATTATTACTACTGCTAAATACTTTGCCCCTAAAATATTAGGTGAGTTTTGTAAGAAACATAGTGGTATTGAAGTCTCTTTATTTATTGGCAATAGAAAATCTATTTTAAAGAGATTATATAACAATCAAGATGATTTATATATTTTAGGGCAACCCCCCGAAAATTTAAAAGTTAAGGCGACTGCATTTGCTACTAACCACCTTGTTGCTATTGCCTACCCAAACCATCATTTAGTAGGGCAAGAATCAATATTACCTGCGCAATTAGGCAAAGAACATTTTATTGCCAGAGAACAAGGCTCTGGAACTAGGCTTGCTTATGAAGATTTTTTTAAGAGCCACAAAACAAAACTTAATATCCGCATGGAATTAAAAAATGATGAGGATATTAAACAAACAGTAGCAGGAGGGTTAGGAATAGCCATTTTATCTAAAAATACTGTACGCTCTGAACTAGTTAGAGGCGATCTTGCTATGCTTGATGTATTAGGTTTACCTTTAGAAAGATTATGGTATGTTGCTCATCCAAAACAAAAATCTTTATCACCGATGACTTTAGCATTTAAAAAAATACTAATTTCTCAAGATGATACTATCACTAATTTATAGAGACATGTGGCATGTTATTTGGAGAATTGGGGTTTCAATTCCATTTTACCTATGTAAATGAGATATTCCAAAATCCTATACAACTTTTACATAAATTTTCTGTATAAAACTAGATGAGTTTATCATCTTTTTTAGCTGAATTAATAATAGAAAATAATTTATTTTTATGTATTCTAAATAACTCTTTGCGAAACACCTGATTTTTCCATACCTCCCACCATTGTTTTAATGGTATCGCTCATGTATTCAATTTCAAGCTGGCTTATTTTGCCATCGCTAATCGCAATTTTAGCCATTAAGGCAATAATTTCTTCAGGAATACTTAGTCGGCTTTTAGCAAATTTATCGGATACTAAATTTTGATAAGCCTCAGAAAACCCTTCACTATGCTTAACATATTTAAAGATGCTTTGCCCAAAATCAACTGTTCGTTTAATTAGCCATAAAATAATTTTGAATGATAAAACAAGCATTAAAATTACGATAGTTGGAATGAAGAGTAATATTTTTTTAGCATTATTTATTGTCTTTAGTTATTTTAAAAGAGTTTGAGGGGAAAGTTGCTTGAAATTTTAACAACACATTTTGCATATAGCTTTCTATATTTTCTTTTGAGTACTGAGAGGAATATCTACCAGATTTTGACTTTATTTCATAGGTAGGTTTTTCTTCAGAACTTTTTATTAAGCTAATGTCCCCTCCTACTCTAGCAGAACTAACTTTAGTTAAAGCCGTATGCCCATGATCTGAGCCTGTTTTTAAAGTGCCCTCCTTAGTAATCACCCAAATAGGAACTTTTTCCTGACCAACATGATTAACATAAAAATAATTAACATAAATATCTTGAAAATCTTTAGAAGAAGTTAATATGAACTCTTCATTTTTAGTGTTTTTGTTATTTATTTCATCTTCTTTAACATAGGCAGGGGCGTTTAACTCACCAAAAAGGATGTTTAGCTCTTGGTAATAGCCCTCTTCTTTAGTGATCATACTTCTAATTGTTGCTAACACAAAGCTTTTAAGTGGATTGTCTGCACTACGGTACGAAGAGGATTTGTAGTTCTTTTCTAATATATTGAGACCTTTGCATAATCTATAAATTCAGCCTTCAATTTTAACTATTATATTTTTTTGAAAAAATAATACCTTAAATTTCTCATATTCTATTCAAAACCCCCTAAAAACTCCTAACTCATCAGGTTTATATCGTTTATTTTTCCGTTCTTAATCCTAATTGTAAATTTCAAACACAGTA
>CAZJWQ010000216.1:0-2337 GCA_964549645.1 uncultured Piscirickettsiaceae bacterium
ATGAATATCAAACCGTTACATGACAGAGTAGTTGTTCGCCAAGTTGAAGAGAAAAAAGAAACAGCAAGTGGTATTTTATTACCAGGTTCAGCACAAGAACAAGAAAACCTTGGTGAAGTTGTTGCCGTAGGTCCTGGTAAAGCATCAAGCAATGGTTCTATTGTAGCTATGAGCGTTAAAGCTGGTGACAAAGTAATGTTTGGTCAATATTCTGGGCAAGAAGTTAAGAATGAAGCTGGTGAAACTTTAAAAGTTATGCGTGAAGATGATATTATTGCAATAATTGATTAAAGCTAAATCCTGCATGATCGCTTGCAGGATCTCTAGGTTAAATATAAATTAATAGTACCTTTAAATCATGCTTTAGGGTTTTATAGGTACTAATCTTATTAAGAAAAAGGAATATTAAAATGGCAAAAGAAGTTAAATTTGGTTTAGATGCACGCGAAAAAATGGTTGAAGGTATTAACATTCTTGCAAATGCAGTAAAAGTAACCTTAGGCCCAAAAGGCCGTAATGTAGTTTTAGATAAATCTTTTGGTTCTCCTATAGTAACTAAAGATGGTGTTACAGTAGCTCGTGAAATTGAATTAGAAGATAAATTCATGAACATGGGTGCACAAATGGTAAAAGAAGTTGCTTCACAAACCAATGATGTAGCTGGTGATGGCACAACTACTGCAACTGTATTAGCACAAGCAATTGTTCGTGAAGGTATGAAATCAGTAGCGGCAGGTATGAACCCAATGGATTTAAACCGTGGAATTCGTAAAGCCGTTGATGCTGTTATAGAAGAAATAGAAAAAATATCAGTACCTTGTAAAACTTTTGATGCTATTGCACAAGTCGGTACTATATCAGCAAATTCTGACCATGCTATTGGTGAAATTATAGCTAAAGCAATGGAGAGAGTTGGCATTGAAGGTGTTATCACTGTTGAAGAAGGAACTTCTTTAAAAGATGAATTAGTAGTTGTTGAAGGTATGGAGTTTGATAGAGGTTATCTTTCTCCTTATTTTGTAACTAACCAAGATAAAATGGTTGCAGAATTAGAAACCCCATTAATTCTTTTACATGATAAAAAAATATCAAATATTCGTGAACTATTACCTGTTCTTGAAGAAGTATCAAAAGCAAGTCGTCAATTATTAATTATTGCCGAAGATATTGATGGTGAAGCTTTAGCTACACTAGTAATTAATAATATGCGTGGTATTGTTAAAGTTACTGCAATTAAAGCACCAGGGTTTGGTGAGCGTCGTAAGTCAATGCTACAAGATATGGCTGTTTTAACTGGAGCTACTCTTATATCTGAAGAAGTAGGTTTATCACTTGAAGAAGTAACAATGGACTTATTAGGAACTGCAAAGTCTGTAATAATTGGTAAAGACACTACTAAATTAATTGATGGAGCAGGTGCTAAGGACGCTATACAAGATCGTTGTGCACAAATTAAAACTCAAATTAAAAATACTACTTCAGATTATGATAAAGAAAAGCTACAAGAACGTTTAGCAAAATTAGCAGGTGGTGTAGCAGTTATTAAATTAGGTGCAGCAACAGAAGTAGAAATGAAAGAGAAAAAAGATCGTGTTGATGATGCTCTTCATGCAACTAGAGCCGCTGTTGAAGAAGGTATTGTAGCTGGTGGTGGTGTAGCTTTAGTTAGGGCCGCATCTAAAGCAAAAGTTACAGGAGATAATGAAGATCAAAATGTAGGTATTCAAATAGCAATGAGAGCTATGCAAGAGCCTATGCGCCAAATAGTTGAAAATTGTGGTTTAGAAGGTTCTGTTATAGTTAACAAGGTTATGGAAGCTGAAGGTAATATCGGTTTTGATGCTGCTAAAGAAGAATATGTAGATATGATAAAGCAAGGTATTATAGATCCAACTAAAGTAACTCGTTCTGCATTACAAAATGCAGCATCAGTTGCAGGTCTTGTACTTACAACCGGAGCTGCAATTGCAGATTTACCTAGTGAAGGTAATGATGCACCAGCAGGGCCTGGCGGTGGTATGGGTGGTATGGGCGGCATGATGTAAAATCATAAGCTCTAAACTTTGTAAATAAAAAAGCCCCTTTTTTAAGGGGCTTTTTTATTGCTTCAATTAAATCTTTTTATTAAAAGTTAATACAAAATTAACAGGCACTATACCTGATATAGCAATACCCCCACATACTTTTGATAAAGCATTAATATTGTCAATAGGTACACCATATTTTTTGGCATCAATTATTATTGGTTTTAAAGAGGTAACTATAATATTGTTTTCCATTTTGGCAATTAAAATATGTAAAGTTATTTCATTACTTGTGCCAAAAAACTCTAAAGTA
>CAZJWQ010000217.1:0-2294 GCA_964549645.1 uncultured Piscirickettsiaceae bacterium
TTTCCTTCTTATAGGATGTTAAATATTTTGCGTGAGCATAAATAAGGCTGATTAAAATGGCGGTTAATAAAGATAAAGCAGAGGTAAAAAAAAATAAGAAAAAAGTTGCTAAATATAAACCCCCTGCCGCCTTTGTGTTTTGGAAATTAATGTCTAAAATAGTTAAAATAAATATAAAAAAATAGCTTGTAAATTCTTTTACTCGTCGTCATGAGTTTTGGTGCTAATAACAATGACAATACAAAGATTGTTTTCAATTCTGTAAACAATTCTATCTTGAAAGCTGAGGCGGACAGAGTAGTAGCCTTTTAATTTACCAGCTAGATGTTAATTCTCTATCCGTGGATTAGGGCTTTATAATTATTGTGCATTTCGTATAATCTCCTGAGTATGCAGATAATTTTTACTACAAAGCGTAACAAAATCATTAAACAACATCCCCTCCTTAGACCAAACCCCAGTTTCGGTTGAAATCTTTCCCGATTTTATTTGATAGTTTGCCAAACAGCGAATATATTCTTGGCGATTTTGCTGATTAATTACCAAAGGTGGTAACCCCGCTCTTAATAAAGGAATATTGGCAAGTAGCCTTGCTAGTCTGCCGTTTCCATCCCAAAAAGGGTGAATATGAACAAAACCAATATGGAGTTTAGCGTAAATTTTAGGGGCAGAATTTATGGTTATTTTTGTAATATCTAAGCTATTTAAATACGCCATCCATTCGGACATAAGTTTATCGACATGTATTGGGTGAGCGTACTCAATATAAACATGCTTTTGATTCTCATCTATTGCATTACAACCATTAGGTTCTAACTTCCAATCCCCCATTGGTTTATAAATATCTAAAATAATTTCAGTTTGCACTGCCTTGTGTAGCTCACAAATAAATTGTTTTGAAATCTCTTTGCTTTGCTCTAGCTGTTGGTAAATTAAAGTAATCGCTTTAGCATGTCCCATTACTTCCTGATGCTCAACAATAGGTTTTCCAGACACGGTCAAGCCATATTCTAACAATTCAAAAGTATCGCCTAGCGTAAAAGTATTACCTTCAATCGCGGTTGAAGAATGCGTCCAAACATCACGGATTTGAGACAAGACACTTTGGCGACGATATTTTGGAACGGACGATAAAAAACTAGCCGTTAATTTTTCTGTTTCTGGATGAATATAGCGGTATTGACTAAACCGAGTTTTGCCGATTTTAGCAATTATCCCCGCATCAACCCAACTAACTAACCAACGCCTTAATGTACGCTTAGAAACCACATCTTGAATAAATTTCGCAATTTCAGCAAGTGTTACAGGTTTATTTAATTGCTTCAAATAACCCAGTATTGTTTGTTTTAAATCATTATTTTGCACCATAGTTGCAAATTGTAACCACAGTTCGGACAAAATACAACATAATTGTCCGAATTGTTACGAGTAAACTATCTGCCCTAATAATTAACACGTAACAGACAGTATTTTAAAGCTTGCTTAAAGTCGGGTTTGTTTATACAATGTTTCTACATGAATAGCTAGGAGGGATTTAGAATGTCACATATAGTTAACACAAAAGTTCAAAAGTGGGGTAATGGTTTAGGCTTGAGGGTATCTGGAATGATGAGAGATATTCCTCATTTTGATATTAATACCGAGGTTACAGTTGAAATTTTTAAAAATGGTTTTTTTGTTAAAAAGATACCAGTAAAAAATAAAATAGTAATTTTTTCTGAAAAAGAATTATTGGATGATCTAGATGAATTCAACTCTCATCAAGAACTACTTACTAAATTAACATCATCTGAACTTGATTTTTAAAGGGCGTTAGATGCCTGAAATAATTTATATTCCGTCTAGAAGTGATATTGTTTGGCTTGACTTTGAGCCAATTAAGGGCAAAGAAATAGGGAAGTATCGCCCAGCACTAGTGTTGAGTAGTCAAGAATATAACAGAAAAACAGGCTTGCTAATCTGTTGTCCTGTTAGCACCAGTATTCGTGGTGGAAAAACTGAGGTTATTATCAATAACCTTTCAAAGCCTTCAGTTGTGGCATCAAGCTTAATTCAAACACTTTCTTGGAAAGATAGAAAAGCAAAATTTATTGTTCAAGCAGAAAATAATGTACTGAAAAATGTTTTAATGCGGTTGTTGCCATTAATTGGAGCAGAAAATTTACTTGATGATGTAAAGTAAAATCATTTGAGCTGTTGAATTACAGTTAACCAATTAGTATTTTCAGCTTCACCACGGGTTCTTTTATCGGTTAAGATTAAAACCTCATTATCATTTTTGTCAAAAATACTAA
>CAZJWQ010000218.1:0-2264 GCA_964549645.1 uncultured Piscirickettsiaceae bacterium
ATTAATTGGTAAAGAAAAATGCCTAACCAGAATGCAATTGGCGTTAAAAACTATTACCTAAATTCTGTAAGTAATTGCACTCTATGTGTGCAATTACTTACAGGGTTTAGGTATTAAGCTAAGAAAAAACCAATAAATAAACCTTGACCCAATCAAGCTATTCTATATAATACGCACAACTATCAGTTGCTTGAAGATAAATTTATAGTAGTTACGTATCTTTTTGAATTAAATTGGGGCTATAGCTCAGCTGGGAGAGCACAACACTGGCAGTGTTGGGGTCAGCGGTTCGATCCCGCTTAGCTCCACCAATTTACTGATATAAAGATTGCACTAGGCCGTAATCTTATTGAATAACTCAATGAAACATGTGTCCCGTTCGTCTAGAGGCCTAGGACACCGCCCTTTCACGGCGGTAACAGGGGTTCGACTCCCCTACGGGACGCCACTATTTATGCGGGAATAGCTCAGCGGTAGAGCACAACCTTGCCAAGGTTGGGGTCGCGAGTTCGATCCTCGTTTCCCGCTCCAGTTTCTACCCTAATCCACTCTCTATTCGGGGATTAGGGTTTTAAAAAAGGGAGATTAAAAGTACTACTAGGCCAGTACTATATTTAATCTCCTTTTTTGTTTGTTGAAATACAAGCACTCTAAGATAGTTAATAAGTTTTGATTATTAAAATGAATTAACTATTTTTTAGTTTATATTGGAAGATATTTTTACAAAATTAAGGCGAAAGGCGGGAGCATACGCTAGTATGTGACCAACTGTCAACGCAGAGTTTGTGACAATTATCCCAGTTATTAACTATTTTTTAGTTTATATTGGAAGATATTTTTACAAAATCAAGGCGAAAGGCGGGAGTATACGCTAGTATGTGACCAACTGCCAACGCAGAGTTTGTGAAAATATATCCAATATAAACAAAAAAGAAAGTCCCGTTCGTCTAGAGGCCTAGGACACCGCCCTTTCACGGCGGTAACAGGGGTTCGACTCCCCTACGGGACGCCACATTTTAAACCCACGGCAAGTTTTACTAGTGGGTTTTTTCTATTACCATAATCTTAAAATATCTATCAAAAATTTGGATGTTATTAATTTCATTCTTTATTCTTCATTTAAAGCATAGGGCATAGGTTCTATAGAATAAATGTTACCATCTTGATCCTTTAAATCCCCTGTTACACTTTCTAATGCTTTTACTGTGCTGATAGCTAAAAATATAGTACCTTCATAAATTTCTGGGGCTGATGAAATTACTATAAATTTATAATTTCTTTGGTTTTCATCTTGTAGTTTTATTTCATCATTTGCTTGTAGTTGTAATTTTATAGAGGTATGAATTCTTAACATACGTTTGGTCGCTTTACCTCTATAGTGCATACGTGCAATTACTTCTTGCCCTGGGTAACAGCCTTTTTTAAAGTTAATTGCATCTAGTTTATCTAAATTTATAAATTGGGCAATAAATTTATCACTAGTGTTTTGGTTTATTGTTGGTTGCCCAGCAATTATGTCAAGTAGTGTCCAATTAATTGTGCCGATTGCTTCACCATTTGCTTTAAGTATTTGCCATACTTTTTGTATTTGGTTTATTTCTCCAAACAATATATATTTATGATAAGGTCCAGGGATTTTTATAATAGTTATATCTTTTATTTCTTCTAAATTTAGTTTAGCACTTTGGTGAAGCTCTTTTATTTTTATGCTAAGGTCTCTTTGCATGTCTAAATCAGCAAATTCGCCTGCATAACCTATTTGTATAAGCTCTTCTGAAACTTCTTTTAACTCAACTTTAGCCATCATTTTAAACATTGTTAATCGCTTTAAAATTGTTTCTTTTAAACTTTCATCAAAAGATAAAAGATAGCTGTTGTCTATTTTAAATATCGTAATAATTGCTAAAACTTTACCTTGAGGGCTACAGTAAGATGTTAGTTGAGCTTTTTCATTTGATACGTCTTTTAAGTCGTTAGAAAATTGACCTTGTAAAAAACTAAAAGAATCTTCGCCTGTAACTTGTATTAGTGCTTGCTTAGAAAGGTCTGTAATAATAGGCCCGTGTTTTACCATAAAGTGTTCAATATCTGGTAACCCAAAAGTTTCTATATTATTTTTGTTATCAAATTTTGCACCTTGATTAGTTAGAAATTGTTGCCATTGTGTATTCATTTTTTATTCCTTATTAATTTCTACTTACGAACTAAACCCTAATCCGCAAATAGAGAATTGGCATCTAGCACCAGCCCTTATTCGCTAGGCA
>CAZJWQ010000219.1:0-2258 GCA_964549645.1 uncultured Piscirickettsiaceae bacterium
AATAAGAATGTTAAAGAAAAATTGTCCAAAATATTTAATGTTACCTAGTTAATCGTTTTATAATTATATAAAATAATTTAAGCTAAAAAAGTAAAAATATAATTTATTTTAATGGATATGTTTTTAGAGATAAAAAGTTATGAATAAAGTATTAGTTGTTGATGATGATATAGCTTTACGGGGAATGCTTGGTATGGCACTAGAATCTAAAGGTTTTACAGTTATAGAAGCAGGTTCTGCTAATAAAGCAATTGCTATTTTACAAGCAGATAAAGAAATATATTTAGTTGTGCTAGATATGGGGATGCCACCAAATGAACATTTACCAACAGAAGGCATAAAAGTACTTAATTGGATTACTGACAACAGTGTAACTATTAAAACTATTGTTTTAACAGGGCAAGAAGCGGATGCTACTTCATACCAAGCCGTTTTAAATGGAGCTTTCGATTTTTTTGAAAAGCCGGTTGAATTTTCTTTATTATTAAATTCATTAAAAAGAGCCGATTTATTTAATAGGCAAATGTCTAAAATAGAAAAACAAGAAAAGTTTAGAAAAATTGAATTAAAAGTTGTTATTGGTGAAGGGGTTAAAAAAATACGTGATGCTGCTGAGTTAAAATTATTAAAAAAAATTTTACACGAAACTAACTTTAATGTGCATCATACAGGCAGGGTTATGGGCTTAAAAAGAGAAAATATTTATTATTTAATTAAGAAATATGGTTTAGATAGAAATGACTTTTGAAGTAGTTGCTAATTTAGCAATTTCTTTAGTAATAGCAGGTATTACAATAATTTTTGTTGTCTTGTATATTAAAAGGAGAAGTAATTTTACTAATAAACTGTTATTAGAGCTTTATAAAATAAATAAAAAAGTTGAACAAGATGTATTGTTATTTATAGATGAAACATGGCAGGTGTTAGAAATGGCAGGCTTTAACAGTGTGTCTGGTAAGGTTAATTGGTATGGAGAGGCTAAAGATATTAATCACGGTAAAACTTCTAAGACTTTAGCTATAAATGATTATTTAATTAACATTAATGAAGGTGATGTTAGAGTTAATTTATCTTTCACTTTGCCCAAAAAAATAAAAGGAGAAAACAAGTTAATAGCAGATCTCATCTATCAAACCTTTGTGCTGTTATTGTCTGCTAATGTTAATAGTAAAAACATACAGTTTATTTTATCAAAAGAACGCTTAGAAAGGTTTCAAGTATTTGTTTATCATGATATAAAAAATTTAGCTCAATTTATTAGTTTACTGGCTAACCAAGTAAAAGCAGTAAAAATAACAGCCGATAAAGTTTTACTTGTAGATAAATTAAAAAAAATATTACCTAGTTTGGTAGAAAAGTCTAATAAAATAACTAGTCAAATGCAGATTAAAAGTAAAGATTTTGATGATTTTGCAAAGTTTAGTATTACTGAACAAATTATTTATTATGCACAAATAAATGAGATTTTTGTAAAAATTGATGATGCGACTAATCATGTAGTTATTTTCACCTCAAAATTAGTTTTACAACAAGTTCTTTCTGAGCTTATGAAAAACTTTAAAGACCATAGCAATGCCTCTAATCTGGTAGTTAAGGTTACAATAACTGAACAAACACAAACTATTTTAATAACTTTTGCAGTAATAAAACAAAAATCAATAATCCAGCCAGAAAGAATGTTTGAACCTTTTTGGACAACTAGTAAAAGTGGCATGGGATTAGGGTTATTTATGATAAGAGATCTTTTAAAAAAAGTAGGCGGCAAAATAGAGTTTAAGCAATCAAAAGATGTTATAGAGTTTTGTGTATATTTGCCTAATACTAATACAGAGTAAACAATTTTTACCCTGTATTATTTTAATAATTACCGCTATACTATATTTGTAGGAAAAATTAATTTAATTATGTATAGGATTACACAAATGGAACAGTCGGTCTCTAAAAATCAAAAGGGTTTTACCTTAATAGAAATAGCCATTGTAATGGTTATTATAGGCTTGTTATTAGGCGGGGTGCTTAAAGGGCAAGAAATTATTGAAAATGGTAAATTAAAAAATGCGATGACTCAGGTTAACGGTATTACAGCAGCATATTATTCTTATTTAGACCGTTATAGAGCTATGCCAGGGGATGATAATGCTGCATTTGCTCGTTTTGGTGCTCCTGCTGGTAATGGTAATGGAAATAATGCCATAGAGGGAAGTTTTGCTACTACTACTGCTGCTCATGAAACTAGAATGTTCTTTCAGCATTTACGC
>CAZJWQ010000220.1:0-2254 GCA_964549645.1 uncultured Piscirickettsiaceae bacterium
AAAATATAATAGTTAAAATTGAAGGCTGAATTTATAGATTATGCAAAGGTCTCTTGTTGGTTATAAAAAGCTATCACCTCCCAAGGCATTGGGGCAAAAAAGTTCATAGTTAGCCAATAAATAAACTGTGGATAAACTCCATTAATTAAAATACTAAATTCAGTATCAGATGTTCGTACTACCCCCGATATATTGTTATTTTTTAAAGTATAATCTTGAGATAAATCAAACTGCTTAGACACTTCTTTTGAGTAAGTTTCTAGCCCAACAATAAAACGTTGCATAGAAGTTAAAATTGGTGAATGGTTTTGTTTAATAGCCATTCTTTTTATAGCATAAATATAATCATCAACGGTTAATAACCTAGTTGCATCAGAATTAAAATCTAAGGGGCTTCTGATACCTCTTACATCTTTAGCTGATAAATTATGGTACACAAAATTACCACTGTTATCTTTTGCAAAGGCTGGGTGTGGTTGATAATAGATATTGTCTTTTATTGTAAAATAATAACGAGTATAAACAATTTTTTCATCATTTTTCACAGGCTGTTGCTGTGCATTTAAAAAAATGATTTTAGGCATTTTAGCTAAAGTTAAAGGTTCTATTTGGTAAGGAATTTTAAAATAATGATACTGTAAAAGAGGTTCAAGAATTTGACTGCTAAATACCCATTCATTAGAATTATAAGAAATAACAGGGTCAAGATTTTTAGGGGGCGATGCAAAAGAACTAAATAAAATTTCTTCTTCCATTAATTCCATATTATTAGGGCTGTTCCAAACAGGAGAACATCCATAAATAAATAATGACAAAACCAATAAAAATAATAAACGTAAAAATAACATTATCTTGTAAAACGACTCAAAAACTTAATATCTAAATAGGCATTCTAACTTAATAACTAAATTTCTACCAAGCTATTCAAATAATACTGTTAAAATAACTACAACATTTTTTCGGGGACCTCTCAAAACCGTAAGTGTGATTTATGGAATGTAGAAAATAGTGCATTTTTCACCCAAAAAAGAGGTGAATAGTGTGCTATTGACCGAGTTTTTGGGTGAAAAAGGCGCTGTTTTATGCGTTTCATAAATTATGCTTAGGTTTTGAGAGGTGCCCTTTAGTATAAAAGGAATATACATGGCATTTTTAACAGGTAAAAAAGCTCTAATAGTTGGTATTGCAAACAATAAATCTATAGCCTACGGTATAGCCAAGCAAATGGTAGCACAAGGGGCAGAACTAGCCCTTACCTACCAAGGTGACAGGCTAAAAAGTAGGGTAGAAAAAATAGCCACAGAACTAGGTTGCACAATAGTTTTACCGCTAGATGTAACTTCTGAGCAACAAATAGATGCAGTATTTAACACACTAAATTCAAGCTGGGATAAGCTGGATATTTTAGTGCATTCTGTAGCATTTGCACCAAGGGAAGAACTAGAAGGAAGAATTATTGACGTATCAACCAGAGAAGGTTTTGCAATGGCTCATGACATATCAGCTTACAGCTTAACCGCTTTAGCCAAAGCTGGGCATAAAATGTTAAAAAAAGCCAATGGCTCAATTTTAACCCTATCATATTTAGGGGCAGAAAAAGCCGTACCAAACTACAACGTAATGGGCATAGCAAAAGCCTCGTTAGAAGCCACAGTACGCTATTTAGCCGCTGATTTAGGTCAAGACAATATTAGAGTAAACGCAGTTTCAGCAGGACCTATAAGAACCCTAGCCGCCGCTGGTATTAAAAACTTTAAAAGCATGCTAAACAACGCCGCATTATCCACCCCACTACGCCGTAATGTAACAATTGAAGAAGTAGGCAACACAGCTGCATTTTTATGCTCTGATTTAGCTTCAGGCATAACTGGTGAAATTACCTATGTTGATGGTGGGTATAATATTACTGCGTCATAAAACCCTAATCCCCGAATAGAAGAGGAGTTAATCATGATATCAAACCTAAATACATTACCAATTGATCAGAAAATTCAATTAGTTGAAGATTTATGGGATAGCATAGCTCAAGAAAATGCAGTACTACCCATTTCACAAGATCAAAAAAATGAGCTAGATTTAAGACTAAAGGCTTATAGTTTCGATGGAAACAAAGGAAAAGATGCAAAACTTATATTTGCTGATGCTAGAAATAAATTGTGAGCTATGAGTTAACGTTTCGTCATGAAGCAGAGATAGATTTTGTAATGGTCAAGTAAAACTGTAAGGCTTCTAAGCCACATTGAGCAATTTATGT
>CAZJWQ010000221.1:0-2243 GCA_964549645.1 uncultured Piscirickettsiaceae bacterium
GCCACATAGGCTAAGTCTAGTGCTGCTGAGCCAGCTCTTCTTAAGCCAGATGTTTGTAACATAAATTCTTTAAAGCTACTCAAGTAGGCATCTACATAATCAAAGTTATGATATGGAAAGCCAGTTGCTAATAAAGAGTTTTTTAACTGTTTTTGCCCACTAACTCGTATTTTATAATTATTTAATCTAGCCCCATCACCACGACTTGCGGAAAATAATTCACCCTTAAAAGGATCAAAAATAACCCCATGCATTAGTTTACCTTTTTCTTTTACAGCGATAGAAACAGCAAAATGTGGTAGTTGATGTAAAAAGTTAGTTGTGCCATCAAGAGGGTCAATAATCCATTCAAATTTAGATGGAGTTTCATGTTTACCGCTTTCTTCAGCTAAAATATTATGATCAGGATAGTACTTTCTGATGGTACTTATTATTATTCTTTCTGCTTCTTTATCAATTTCACTAACGTAGTCATTTCTACCTTTCTCTTCAATCTTTAGTTGCCCTACATTTTCAAGTTCATTTATAATAAATTCGCCTGCTTCTTTAGCGGCAATAGTTGCAATGTTTAAAATAGCGTGCATGTGATTAGTTCCGTGTGTAAATATCTTTTAAGAATTTAGGGTATATTTTCTTTGATAATTATATTCATTTTTTAGGTATAATTTATATTAATTAAAATTAATTGTTACCTAAATCCTGCAAGAGCTTGTGCTATATGTGTGCAAGCACTTGCAGGATTTAGGTGTTAATAGGAGAATATGTTGGAAGATTACAGAGACCATGCAAAATTACAAAAAATCAAAATAGTATTATTTGAAACATCTCATGCAGGTAACATTGGTGCGATTGCTCGTGCTATGAAAAACATGGGTTTGAGCCAGTTAGTTTTAGTTAACCCTAAAGATTTCCCTAGCCAAACCGCATCAGCAAGAGCATCAGGTGCGGCAGATGTTTTAGATGATGCGATTGTATGTGATAGCTTAGCTGAAGCTCTTAAAGATTGTAAGCTAGTGGTTGGAGCAAGTGCAAGGTTAAGAAGAGTTTCATGGCCACAGTTAGATGTAAGGCAAACTGCCGATAAAGTTATGAGTGTTACTGATAATGATAGTAATGCACAAGTAGCTCTTTTATTTGGTCGTGAAGACTCAGGCTTAAGTAATGCAGAAATGGATCATTGTCATTATTTAGCCAATATACCAACTAACCCTGTATATAGTTCTTTAAATATTGCCGCTGCCGTACAGGTTTTTGCTTATGAATGTTTAATGGCTACGGATATTGTTACAGGGGTTGCACAAGAACAATTAGGTTATAAAGAAGAACTAGCTTCAGTAGAACAACTAGACGGCTTTTATGAACATTTATTTCAAATGCTACAAGATATTGAGTTTTTAGACCCAGCAAAAAATGCTCTATTTATGCGTAGAATGCGTAGAATGTTTAATAGAACAGAGTTAGATATTAAAGAAGTTGATATTTTAAGGGGGATTTTGAGCGCATCACAAAGGCAAGCAAAACAATTAAATATATTATTAACAGCTAATAAAGATAAAGATAAAGATAAAAATGTTTAAAAAACTAAAATCAGACATACAAGCAGTGCATGCTAGAGATCCAGCGGCTAGAAATACTTTTGATGTTTTAACTACTTACCCTGGGGTGCACGCACTTATAAATTATCGTTTTACTCATTGGTTGTGGGGTAAAAATTTAAAATGGTTAGCCCGCTTTATTGCAGGTATATCTCGTTGGTTTACTGGAATAGAAATTCATCCAGCAGCAAAAATTGGTGATAGATTTTTTATTGACCATGGTATGGGGGTGGTTATTGGAGAAACTGCTGAAATAGGTAATGATTGTACTTTGTATCATGGGGTAACTCTTGGAGGTACTAGTAATCATGAAGGAAAGCGACACCCAACACTTGGTGATAGGGTAGTGGTAGGGGCAGGGGCAAAAGTTCTTGGGCCTATTAATATTGCAGATGGTGTAAGAATAGGTTCAAATGCAGTAGTCTTAAAAGATGTTTTACAAAACAGAACGGTAGTTGGCGTACCAGGTAGGGTTATAGATACCACCAAAAATGAAAGCAGGCAACAAACAGCCAAAAAAGTTGGCTTTGATGCTTATGGGGTAACTACAGAGGCTACAGACCCTATAGAAAGAGCTATTTATAGTTTATTAGATCATATTAAAAAACAAGATGAACAGTTAGAAAAATTAAACCAAGCGGTACAAAA
>CAZJWQ010000222.1:0-2227 GCA_964549645.1 uncultured Piscirickettsiaceae bacterium
CCTTATGTATTACCCTAATTTCTATTCAGGGATTAGGGTATTAATTCATCCATTGCTTGATTAGCTAAATCATCTACTATGTCATTTTCTTTATGCCCAGAATGACCTTTTACCCATGCCCATTCAATAGAATGTTTTTGTATAGCTTCATCTAACTCTAGCCATAAATCTTGGTTTTTAACAGGTTTTTTAGCGGCTGTTTTCCAATTGTTTTTTTTCCAATTGTCGATCCATAAACTTATACCATTTTTTACATATTGTGAATCTGTAGTTAAAATTACTTTACAAGGTTTAGTTAAGGCTTGTAAGGCTTTAATAGCGGCGGTTAATTCCATACGGTTATTAGTAGTATCTTTTGCATTACCTTTGATAGTTTTTTGGTGTTTACCCATTTGTAATAATGCTGCCCAACCACCAATACCAGGGTTACCTCTGCAACCACCATCGGTATATATTTTTACTGTTTGCATTTTTTCTCTTTATGATTACTATTGCTAGAGGCACTAATTATTGCTGCTCTTTTCTTAGGAAGCCAGTTAGATAGTTGCCAGTTTAAACCTATAGGAGTAGAAGATTCTATCCTTTTTTTAGCTAAAATAACATAAACATTACCAAATTCTAAACCAACTTTTCTTAATCCTGCAAAAAACATTTCGATATAAAAATCTAAACTCCACTTAATAATTTTTTTATTAGAATGTTTATAGTGAATACACTCTATATCGTAACCCAGCAAGTTAAGCCAATCTATTAACCTACTTTCTTTAATAAGGTGGGCTTGTTTAAATTGCTGTTTAAATTCTCCAAACTTTATTGGGATAATTTTTTTACCTATAGTATTAAAACCGCTTATTATTAAATGCCCTTCGGGTAGAATCATTTTATCTACTTGCCTTAATAAATGATAAGGATCTTCAACTGTTTCTAATGAATGTGGTAACAAAACTGCATCAATAGAGTCTTTTTTAAACGGTAAATAATCAATATGAGCTTGTACAAACTCATTATCATTTTTATCTGGCAGATTTATATCTACTAATACTTTAAAGCTTACCCTGCTGGTGGTTAATAAATCTATGTTAGATGTTTGACCAATTTGTAACAAATAATAACCAAAAACATGGCTTAAACTATGGTTTAATAGCTCCCGTTCTTCATCCAATAAAGTTTTACCTTTAGATGTTAGGTAAAATTTAGATAAAAAAGTTTGAAAATTCTTATTAATCATAAATATAAAGATCTTTTTTGTTATTATTATCAAAATAAGATTTTAGCCTATATCTAGCAAGGATAATATGAAAATTACTGGTTTACCCGCTTATACTGATAATTATATTTGGATTATTCAATCTGAAAGCAATAATAAAGCATGGGTTGTTGACCCAGGTGAAAGCAATAAAGTTATTAGCTATTTTAAAGACAATAACCTGTCTTTAGCTGGTGTTTTAGTTACCCATCATCATCAAGACCATACCGCAGGTATTTTAGAGATACTTAAACAGCTAGGAAAAGCCCCCGTTATAAGCAATGCTAACGGACCATACAAACATGTAACTCAGCATGTTAATGAAGGTGTTACTCTTATAATTGCTGATGAACCTTTTCAAGTATTAGCTACACCTGGGCATAGCCATGAACATATATCTTTTTATAACCCTAAAGTATTATTTTGTGGCGACGTATTATTTACCGCAGGTTGTGGTAAGGCTTGGTGCCAATCATCTAAAGTAATGGCTGAATCTTTATTAAAAATAAAAGAACTCAATGATGATTGCTTAATTTTTTGTGGGCATGAGTATACAAATGATAATATACGTTTTGCAGCTATTGCAGAGCCTGATAATGAAGATATAAAACGTCGTAAAGAGGTAGTTGCCTTTAAAACTGACATGGGTATACCTTGTGTGCCTGAAAAGCTTAGTGTCGAAAAAAAAACTAACCCTTTTTTACGATTTAACACTACTAAACTAAAACAAACATTACTAAAACAACCACAATTATTTGAAAATTTTTCTGTGGCTGATAATGGTAATTTATATGCAAACTTAAGGTTTTGGAAAGATATTTTTGATAAAACTGATAATAATTAACCCCATAAAAAAGTTAAATTAAACATGAATAAATTTTATAAGCCTTTATTATTTACAATAATCTCATTTTCTATTTTTATTACTGGTTGTAGTAGCACACCTTCTGATAGAGGCTGGCATGCGGATAGACATACGGA
>CAZJWQ010000223.1:0-2221 GCA_964549645.1 uncultured Piscirickettsiaceae bacterium
AGATTGAGAGAAACTATTTCAACATTATTGATCATTTCTATAGAATCTAATATTTCACCAACATTAATAGTAGAATTAATTTCAATAAAAAACTGCATAGCTACTGTGCCGTCTGTTTTATCTGTTTTAGTATTAGAAGATACTAGGTTAATATCAAATTTGGCAAATAACATAAAAATATCTTTTAATAATTCTTTTCTATCAAAGCAAAGTATATCAAGAATGCCATCATAGACAAATACATCTTCATTTAAGCTATTACACCAATTAACACTAATAAGTCTTTGTTGTTCTTCATAAATTAAGTTTAAAACGTTATTACATAATTTTGAGTGTACGGTTATACCACGCCCTCTAGTTACATAACCGATAATTTCATCAGTTGTATTAGGTTGGCAACAGGGTGCTATATTTGTAGTAAGCTGTGGCGAGCCAACTACATAGGCTTTTATATCTGTGGTTACATGTTCATTGTTAGTGGTTTTATCTGTAAGTTTAATTGGTTTAACTAGTTTTTTTTGTTTAGTTATAAACCTTTGAATACTATCATTTAATTGACGTTCATTAATTTGACCTTTACCAATTTGCTCAAAAAATATTATTTTATTATCTATTTTAAAAGTGGTTAAAATGTCATTAATATTTATTTTTTGGGCATGTAACCTTTTGGTTTCTTTATTATATAGCGCTTCGCCTGCTTCTTGGTTGAGGCTTCTATTTTGTTGATTAAACCATGTTCTTACTTTTGTTCTTGCTCTGCTGGTAGCTAAATAATTTAAATTTGGGTTTAACCAGTTTCTGCTTGGTTTGCCTTCTTTTGCGGTTAATATTTCAACCTTATCCCCAGTGTTTAATTGATAAGTTAAAGGGATTATTTTACCATTAACCTTTGCCCCTCGGCACCTATGCCCTAGTTCTGTATGTATACAATAAGCAAAATCTAAAGAAGTTGCCCCTTTAGTCAAGGTAATTATTTTATCTGCGGGGGTTTGTACGTATATGTGTTCAGATAATAATTCAGTGCTAACTTCATTTAAAAAATCAGGGTTATCATTATATTCTATTATTTGTCTTACTATGTTGATGCTTTCTTCTAGCCTAGAGTCTATATTTTTTGCACCTTCTTTATAACGCCAGTGTGCGGCAATACCATATTCTGCATTATGGTGCATTTCTCGGGTTCTAATTTGAATTTCTATAATTTTATTTTCTTCACCAAATACTACCGTATGAATAGATTGATAACCATTTCCTTTTGGCTTAGCTATATAATCATCAAATTCATCTTGTATATAATTCCATCTATTATGTATAATTGCTAATACTTCATAGCATTGCTCGATAGTGTCTACATATATTCTTATTGCTCTTAAATCATAAAGTTGGTCAATATTTATATTTTTACTAGTAATTTTTTTCCAAATACTGTACAAGTGTTTTGGACGACCTGTTATGTTAAAGTTTTCACTTTTACCTAAAAACTTACTTGCAAACATGCTTTTAAGAGTTTTAATTGTATTATCAATATACTCTTCCCTTTCTTTTCTTTTAGAATTTAACTGTGTAGCAATTTTCCTATAAATGTCGGGCTTTAAGTATCTAAAAGAAAGGTCTTCAAGTTCCCATTTTAATTGAGCTATACCTAGCCTATTGGCAAGGGGGGCAAATATTAGTTGCGTTTCATTAGCTATTAAATAACGAATATGTTCTGGTTTGTTTTTTAAATTACGTAGCCTTATAACTCGGTAAGCTAGTTTAACAATCATCATTCTAATATCAGAAGTCATAGCCAATAGCATTTGTCGCATACGTTCTATTTGCTCTGCATCAGAAACAGTAGCGCTATCAAATTCTTTAAATAAATTTAATTTGCGAATACCATTGGTTAATTTGGTTATTTCTGTCCCAAATAAATTATTTAAATCTTGTTCAGAATAAATGGTTTCAAGGCTTCTATCACTAATTAATGTAGCAATAATCGTAGTTTCGTCCAAATTTAAATCAGCAAGAATAATAGCTACATCAGCACTATTGACATTATTTTTTTTAGGCAAATTATATACTTCAACAGCCATTTGACAGGCTTTAATAGAGTTTTTGCTGTAATCTTGTTTATTAAAAACAAGTTTTTGTAAATGTTCTGGGTTCATGAAATAACTAAGCTTGTAATTTTAAAAGAATATGAATTTAACCACAAATTTAAGCAAATTTATATAGTTTT
>CAZJWQ010000224.1:0-2218 GCA_964549645.1 uncultured Piscirickettsiaceae bacterium
CAAAATCATTTAAGTAAAAATTCTCTATAATGCTTTAATTCGTCAATAGACTCATATATATCATCTAAAGCTAAATGAGCTCCTTGTTTTTTATGCGCTGAATAAACTTTAGGAGACCACCTCTTTGCTAATTCTTTTAGGGTTGATACATCTAAGTTTCGGTAGTGAAAAAACTCTTCTAAAATCGGCATTTGTTCTATCATAAAACGCCTATCTTGGCAGATACTATTACCACACATTGGCGATTTACCTTTTGGTACAAATTCTGTTAAAAATTCTATGGTTTGTGCCTGTGCTTCTTGCATAGTTATATTACTTGCCATAACTCGCTTAGTTAGCCCAGAATTACCATGGTGGGTCGTACACCATTTATCCATATTATCTAAATAATGCTGTGCTGTTTTAATAGCTATTGCAGGACCCTCTGCGATAGTATTTAAATTTACATCGGTTACTACGGTGGCTATTTCTATAATTTGGTCAGTTTTATGGTTTAAACCAGTCATTTCTAGGTCTATCCAAATTAAATTACTGGCTAATTTCTGTTTCATAAAATATATTCTCAATCATTTTAGGTTTTTACTGGGGTTTTTACTATAATAGCCTTTTATTTTTAAACTTAACAGTAAACTTTTATTTATGGTCTCTATTACTTCTTTATTTATTTTTGCCCTTGCTTTAAACATTATTATAGAACTTTGGCTTAATGTTAAAAATCAATTTCATATTAACTTTCATAAAAACAAAGTCCCTGAAGAGTTTGCTGAAATAGTTAGCTTAGAAGCTCATCAAAAAGCAGCATCTTATTCAGCGGCTAAATTACAACTTGCTAGAATGGTTTTATTTTTTAATGCTGCCGTACTTATTTTTATGACTTTAGGTGGTGGTTTTCAAGAAATATATAACTATTGGCTAAGTACAGATATTACACCTATTTTGCGTGATAGTGCGTTTTTGCTGTCTACCTTTTGGTTTTTATCTTTATTAAACTTGCCATTTTCTTTATTTTCCACCTTTAAAATTGAAGAAGAGTTTGGTTTTAATAAAATGACTGCAAAAAAAATGGTTATTGACCTATTGAAACAATGGGGGTTAATGCTAGTTATTGGTTTACCACTTATATGGGTGGTATTGGCTATTATGGATCAATTTTGGGATCAAGTTTGGTGGTTGTATACCTGGTTTTTTTGGGTAGCATTTAATTTATTTTTATTATGGGCTTATCCTAAATGGATTGCCCCTATTTTCAATAAGTTTACCCCTCTTGAAGATGGTGAGATGAAAGATAGAATTGAAGCATTATTATCCAAAACAGGCTTTGAGTCTAATGGAATATTTGTAATGGACGGTTCTTCACGCTCTGGGCATGGTAATGCTTATTTTACAGGGTTTGGTAAAAATAAGCGTATTGTATTTTTTGATACTTTGCTTGAAACCTTAACTCCTGTAGAAGTAGAAGCTGTATTAGCACATGAACTTGGTCATTTTAAACATGGGCATATTAAAACCATGATGATGCAATCTTTTGCCCTTAGCTTAATCGGCTTAGCCTTTTTGGGTTGGCTGGCACAACAAAGTTTTTTTTACCACGGCTTAGGTATGACATCTGAAACCCCTGCGGCGGCTTTATTATTATTTTTAACGGCAATACCAGTGTTTTTCTTTTTTATTGGCCCGCTAATGGCTTATAAAAGCAGAAAAAATGAATTTGAAGCCGACAAGTTTGCCGCCGAGGCGGTAGATGCAAAACATTTAACCTCTGCATTATTAAAAATGTATAGGGATAATGCCAGTAGCTTAACCCCCGACCCAACCTATTCTGCCTATCATGATAGCCACCCACCAGCTAAAATAAGAATAGAGTATTTAAAGTCTTTGGAGAAAAAAGATGACTGATGAGATTGCTTTAATAAAACAAAAATGCCAAGAAATATCTAAAGGAGATAAAGCTTTAATAATACCCAGAGTAGAAACTCAACTTGCACAAATGCAAGGTTGGGATGCTCCATTAAACTATTTTAATATTGAAAAAAAATTCCAATTTAAAAACTATCATCAAGTGACAGCATTTGTAAATGCTATTACTTGGCTTGCTCACAAAGAAGATCACCATCCTACAATTTGCTTTGCATATAACCAGTGTACAGTAACCCTAAGAACTCATGCGGTTAAAGGAATAAGCCAAAATGATATAATTATGGCTGCTAAAATAGACCAG
>CAZJWQ010000225.1:0-2210 GCA_964549645.1 uncultured Piscirickettsiaceae bacterium
CCTTCTTTAGTTGCAACAAGAGCATTCCAAAACAATTCATCGTTATTACAATTTTCTCTTTCAAATATTGAGCGGGAACTACAAGCTACTTGTGCTTTACCACGCTGATTAAATGCTACTAAAACAACCGACAAGTCTGCTGCCTCTTTATTTGATGTGCCTGTACAACCTGTTGTTTCAGCATCAGAACAAATACTTAAATTACCTACTCCTATGTCTGATGCAATTGGCGGAGTAGTTAAATTGTACCTAGGTACATTTGTCGGTGGAGTCGCTGCATTAGCACAAGCGGTATTACAAAAAAAACTTGCCGAATGGTTAGAGTTTTGCATATTTGCTAGAATAGTAACTTGTTGATTTACTGCATATAAAATCGCTCCATTAAAACCATCTTTAATATCTCTTAAACGCAACCCTAAATCTAAAAAAGGTATGTCTCCCTCAGTAGCAACACAAGAATGATTTGCATTTCTATTTTCTCTACCATCGCCCGTTGTATCTGGGCAAGGCAAGTATTTATTTACTTTAACAAAAGCCAATAAAGCTTGCTTGGCTTGGTTTTGAACATCTTGTGAATCTTGATAAAAGGCTCCTTCACGCTGAGCACTTATCATGCCAATGCCGCCAGCTATTAATATGCCTATAATTGCCATTACAACAGCTATTTCAATTAATGAAAAACCTTGTTGTTTAATTTTTATTATATTCATTCTGAAAACCCACCTGTTTGAATCATTATTTGCTTAGCTTCATTTAAGGTCATCCAAGTAAAAAAGTTAAGCTCTTCACCTGTTAATGCTTGTTGAAATTGATTATCTTGGTTACAGTTTTCTACCTCTATTGGGGTTAAACCAGCGGCAATAGAGCAATTAGCACTATCAATTTCCCTATCCCCATTCCTATCCCTATTCCAGAATTTATAACCATTTTTTCCATAAGAAATAACCATTGCTACAATGCTATTAGCAATAATTTGATCGTCAGCAGAAACTAATCGTAAGCTACCTTTATTATCATTTTGATCAAAATTAATTCCCGCACCAATTGGCTGAGTGACAAAATGGAAAAAGGGTGGTGTGTTTGGTTGCCTGGGGTCACGAATAACACAGTTAACACCACAAGCGTCAGCACAACCACCATCACAAAAATAAGTTGCTGATGCTGGGCAATATTCAAACCCAGCAGGTATAGTTAGTGACCCTGTTTTAGCAAACACACTAGCTGGCTCACAAATATCAGTAATATAACTATAGGTTGCAGTATCAGCATTTGTGTTAACTTGATAAGCAAAAGGATTCCCCCATGCATCTCGTCGGGCTACTGCCAAATCAACATAAGGTAAACCGCCCATATCTCTATTGCAATGACCTGTTAAGTGTCTATCCTCTCTGCCATCACCATCAATATCAGGGCAAGGTAAATGTTTATTAACTGCTAGGTACATATTCATTGCTTTAGAGATATCTGCTAATTGCTCTACTACCTGCTCACGCTTGTCCAGATCACGAAAAGCACCAGTTAGAGTCAAGCTACCAGCAAGTAAAATACTTATTAATAAAATAGTTAGAGCAATTTCAATTAAGCTAAAACCTTGTTGTTTGATTTTTATGGACACATTATCTCCCTCCACCAATTACTGCTTGCAGGATTAGTAGTATGATTATTAAACCAATGAGGTTTATCAGGATCTAATTCATTACAAAAAAGATTTTTTTGGTTAACCACTCGTGTATAAATTGCTGTGCTCCATTCTTCTAAGGTAATACCTACCACTAAATCATTTATGCCTAAATTGCCACGGGTTGACTTACTAAAAAACTCTCTATTTAAAGTATTATTTAATAACACATTACCATCTATACGATTACCAGCGGCATCAAGTTTATAATCTAAAAAGTTTTGTACACCATGTTGGCTCTGATCTTGCACAAAGCCCTCAAAAGTCTGGGGTTTACCTGGCAAAAAGAGTAATGCAACATACTCAGCCCTACCATTTAATGATAATAAATTAGCAGGTGTAAAATTAGAATTAAGTGGGGTATAACGATTATTATTAATAAAACTAGGGTTTTGATATACAAGTTTTTCTAATACTACAAAATAATATTGCTTAATTTGCCTATTAGAGCCAAAAACAATATTCCTACCCTGAATTATAGGCGGTAAAAAACCATGTACAAAACCATCATTGGTAATAGTAGAAGTATCTG
>CAZJWQ010000226.1:0-2205 GCA_964549645.1 uncultured Piscirickettsiaceae bacterium
TCAAGAGAATAAAGATCAAGTTTTATACAAGTACCTATATTTGGTATGTTTTCCATGGTTTCTTGAATTAAACCATTTAATGTTTTGGGGCCGCTTGTCGGTAAGCTTATGTCAAACATACGGTTAATATCACGAATAAATTCAGTAGCATCAGAGATAATAGTACCATCTTCTTCTTGAAAAGCATCAATTGCAGATTTAGTTCTAGTATCTGTGCTGAAATTACCTACAATTTCTTCTAAAAGATCTTCCATGGTTAATAAGCCTTGTAAATTACCGTACTCATCTACAATTAAAGCCATTTTTCTTTTGTTTTGGTTAAAACTTGCTAATTGAATATTAAGATTAGTTGTTTCAGGTATAAAATAGCCAGGTCTGGCAAGTTTTACAATATCTTTTAAGGTTAATTGACCGTTAGCCATTGCAGGTAATATTTTTTTAATATTTATAATGCCAATTAACTCTTCATCAATATTATCTCGGTAAACAGGGATGCGAGTAAAAGGTGATTTTATAACTAGCTTAATAACCTTTTCAATAGGCAGATTTAAATCTATACCATACACATCTTGTTTTGGAATCATTACATCCTCAACACTAGTGCTTTCTAATTGCATTATGCCTGTTAGCATCGAACGATATTGTTTGGGTAGTTTACCGGTAGCTTCTTTAATTAAAGTTTTTAGTTCATCATGGCTAAGAGAATTATCATCATGCTTACCCTGTACTTTAACACCAAACATTTTTAATAAATTATTAGCAAAAAAGTTAACAAACCAAACTATTGGTGATAATACTTTTAATAAAGGCCCTAATACATAAGCAGCAGGGAAAGCTACTTTTTCAGGGTATAAGGCGGCTAAAGTTTTAGGGGCAACTTCTGAAAATATTAATATAACCAACGTAAGAAGACCAGCAGCAATAGCTATACCTATATCACCAATTAATTTTATAGCAATTACTGTAGCAATAGCAGAGGCAAAGATATTTACAAAGTTATTACCTAATAAAATAACCCCTAATAAGCGATCAGGTCGTTCTAATAGTTTTAAAACTTTAATCGCCCCTTTATGCCCCTCGTTAGCTTTATGTTTTAAACGGTATTTGTTTATTGCCATCATGCCAGTTTCAGAACTAGAAAATAAGGCAGATAAGATTAGCATTAAAACTAACAGAGAAAATAAGAATGTTAAAGAAAAATTGTCCAAAATATTTAATGTTACCTAGTTAATCATTCTACAATTATATAAAATAATTTAAGCTAAAAAAGTAAAAATATAATTTATTTTTGGTATTATTTTTATAGTAACCCTTGGCATGACCTAATTTTCTAAATTTAGTGAACTTATCAATCAATTTGAATTTTTATTAAAAAATTATTGATTAAGGATGTTTTATTTAAAAAGTTGCTGTTATACTGTAACGCAACAAGAAAGTTATTTTAATTATTTATGGAGTTATATTTGTATGGAACAGCCAGTCTCTCAAAATCAAAAGGGCTTTACCTTAATAGAAATAGCCATTGTAATGGTTATTATTGGCTTGTTATTAGGCGGAGTGCTTAAAGGGCAAGAGATTATTGAAAATGGTAAGTTAAAAAGTGCGATGACTCAGGTTAACGGTATTACAGCCGCATATTATTCTTATATAAACCGTTATAGAGCTATGCCAGGGGATGATAGTGGTGCACTTGCTCGTTTTGACGCTCCTGCTGTCAATGGTAATGGAAATAATGCCGTAACTGGACGTTTTGATTCTACTACTGATGCTCATGAAACTAGACAGTTCTTTCAGCATTTACGTTTGTCAGGTTTACTTAGTGGTAGTGGCTCCAACCAACCAGTGCACCCTTGGGGTGGTATAATGGGGGTACAGAATAATGTATATGGTATGCGTGGATTGAGTGTATGTTTTGATGATCTAGAAGGAGAAACTGCTGCTATATTAGATTCTCAGAATGATGATGGAAACCCATCTACTGGATCAGTGCGTGGAGCTACGACTGCCAGAGGCATAGCACCCACAGCCACTGCTTATACCAATAATGCTGTTTATGATCTTTGCTTCCAGATATAGTTAACTGATAAATCTACCTCAGGTCTCTAAACCCGCCTAGTGCGGGTTTTTTATTGCAATATCTATAGAGAAACTCTATAAGCTTAAATAATAAAACAGTACTCGTTTTAATTTATTAATATCAATCGG
>CAZJWQ010000227.1:0-2192 GCA_964549645.1 uncultured Piscirickettsiaceae bacterium
AATGAAACAGTTTTAAATACAAAAATTGCCCAGCCAAAATTAATAGCTGATTATAAAAACTTTAGTGTTTGGTATAAACCTAAAGGAGTTTTATGCCAAGGTTCTAAATGGGCTGACCACACTACAATTAACCGTTGGATAGAAACCCAATATAAATTTAATGACGAAGCTCGTAAAGCTATTATTGTACATAGGTTAGATAAAGCAACAGATGGTTTAATCTTAATTGCTCATAACAATAAATATGCTAAAAAGTTAACTTTAGCCTTTAGTTGCAGAAATGTGGTTAAAATTTATAGAGCTTTAGTAGTGGGTAAATTTATTGGTAGCGTTTCATACCAACAACCAATTGATGATAAACTTGCAATTAGCCATATTAAATTTATAGCTTATGACAAAAAGAAGAATCATTCTTTAGTTGAAGTAAATATTGAAACGGGTAGAAAACACCAAATTAGAAAACACTTGTCTTTAGCGGGGTTTCCTATAGTTGGAGATAGGCTTTATGGCACAAATCATCAACAAGATTTACAGCTTAGTGCTATTTATTTAGCTATAAATTTGGATGATGAAAAGTATGAAACTACTCTTCCAAGCAATTTTTATAATTTAGGAATTTGGGGGGCATAATACTTAATGATCAATGAATTTAGTTAATTTTCATAAAAATGTAATCTTTAGAAAGTCTTTAATAGCTAGAATATTACTTTTTAAAGTTATAGTTAAGAATTCTTTATAGGAATACAGGTTTTCGGGAAAATCTTGGCGAACAAGTTTATTCTATTTACCGATAAAGTATAGCCGTAGCTATGGCACAAACTGTATTCTATTAATATATATTAGTTATCTATTAAATTAATATAGTTATGGAGGCTATTTTGCATAAGTTAATACCTATCAACAATAAAACACGAGAGTCTTTATTAAATAGTGCTATAGGAACAGATTTTTTAGAGATATTTGATAATCAAAAAATAATCCCTTTCTTTCAACCTATAGTTGAGGTTAAGACTCGTGAAATCTATGGATTTGAGGCCTTGTCTAGAGGACCTGAAAACAGTAATTTATTTTCACCAATTAATTTGTTTAACATAGCAATTGAACATGGCTGTTTATTTGAATTAGACTTGCTTGCCCGTAAATTAGCTATCCAAGAATACGCTAATAGAAAACATGAGCATAATGATAAAGCCAAGCTTTTTTTAAATATTTCTGTTGCTAGTTTGCTTGTTGATAATCATGAATCAGGTTCAACTTTAAATATTTTAGATATGTTTGATATTAAACCCAGTCAAGTGGTAATTGAAATAACTGAATTACAGCCAGTTAAAGATATTAATTCCTTTATATTGGCAATTAATCATTATCAAAAAATGGGCTTTAAAGTAGCAATTGATGATTTGGGATCTGGTTATAATGGCTTAAAACTATGGACAGATGTAAAACCTGATTTTGTAAAAATAGATAAACATTTTATTGATGGAATTGATATAGATGCTAACAAATATCGTTTTATGGAAACGGTAATGACTTTGGCAAAGAGTTTAGGTACAAAAATAATAGCAGAAGGTGTTGAAACTGAAAAACAATTAAAAGTTTTAGAGGAACTAAGAGTGGATTTCGTACAGGGTTTTTTATTAAAAAGACCATCACCATCTGCTTGCTTAAATTTAGACTATGAATGGCAAAAACCTAGTTTTAGTCCTTTAATACCAAAAGAAACTGTTAGTTCTCTTGCTAATGGCAACACTGTTTTTTCTATTGAAAATAAAGTTGGTGAAGTAGCTGAATTTTTTCTATCTAATATTGGGGAAGAATATTTACCAGTTGTGGACAAAAAAAAAGTGGTTGGTATGGTTTGGCGTAAAGAGGTCATGAATATTCTTGCTAGTAAGTATGGTAGAGATTTATATTTCAGAAAAAATATAATAAATATTATTGATGAAGATTCATTAATTTTTGAATATGATACTACTTTAGTTGAAGCAAGCAGGATTATTACAGAACAAGATAATATGGACAAGACCGCCTTTATAGTAATAAAGCAAGGTAAATATTTGGGTTGTGGTTCTTTTATGTCATTATTAAAAGTTATAACTGACTTAAAAGTAAAAGACGCTCGCTATTCTAACCCTCTTTCTGGTTTGCCTGGTAATGTACCTATCCAAAATACTGTACAAGATTATCTTAAT
>CAZJWQ010000228.1:0-2166 GCA_964549645.1 uncultured Piscirickettsiaceae bacterium
CTACTATAATAATTGCTTGTTTATTATGGCTCAAGTTTTTAGTTAGATCATCTTTATTTACAATTGCAAAGTAATCTACTTTATCAAAACCTTGTTCTAATAATTTTGCAGTAGCGCTTTTTTCTAAAAAAGTAATGTTTTCTAACAAGCTAATATCTTTATTTGTTAAAAAATCTTGTTTAGTTTTTTGTAAAACTTTGTATAAAATTGGTGCTATTTGTCTTTGCTTGGCTGTTAAATATTGGTTACGAGAACTAAGAGCTAAACCATCATCATCGCGTATAATTTTTGCACAAACCATATTTATTGGCATAAATAAATCTGTAGTCATGTTTTTCAAGATTAACCATTGTTGATAATCTTTTTGTCCAAATAACGCTATATTAGGTTGTACTATATTAAATAACTTATTAACTATAGTGGTTACACCGTCAAAATGATTTTTTCTAAATTTGCCTTCAAACATATTAGTTAAAGTATTAGGTGCAATAATTCTAGTTTGATTTAAAGTGTTATACATGTGTTCAGATTGTGGGGTAAAAACAAGATGGGTTAAGTTTTGTAGTTTTGTTAAATCAGCATCTAAGCTTCTTGGATAATTATTAAAATCTTCATTAGCATCAAACTGTAAAGGGTTTACAAAAATACTAACGACAACCTTATCAGCCATATTAGCTGCCTGTTTGACTAGTGCTAAATGACCAGCATGTAAGTTACCCATAGTTGGCACAAAGGCTATGGTTAGTTTTTGTTGTTGCCAATTATTAACAATTTGATTAACTTCAATAGCGTCATTACATATTTGCATAAAAAGGTTAGTCTATTAAATGTTGTTTAGCTGGAAACTTGGCTGCTTTAACTTCATCTACATAAAGAGTTAAAGCATTTTGTATAGAGCCTGTAGTAGGGTTTAGATAGTTTTTAGCAAACTTGGGAGACTTACCAATAGTTAAGCCAATTACATCGGTTACCACTAATATTTGCCCATCAGTATCTACCCCAGAGCCAATGCCTATAACAGGTATACTTAACGCATTAGTAATTTGTTTAGCTAAAGCAGATGGTACACATTCTAGTATCAGCATATCAGCTCCTGCTTGTTCTATTTTTTTTGCTTCTTCTAATAGAAATTGGGCAGAAGGTTGGTCTCTACCAGTTATTTTATAGCCTTTTTTAGAGACCATTTGTGGTAATAACCCAAGATGAGAACAAACAGGTACGCCTAGTTCAGCAAGAGCAGTAATGCTAGATAATACACGCTCTCCACCTTCTAGCTTCACCATGTTAGCTTGCCCTTTTTTTATTAACTTTTTGGCGGCTTTTAAAGTAGTAGTTATATTGTAATCAGCCATAAATGGAATATCTACAATACACCAAGCATTAGTGTTTTTACGTTGTACCATTTGAGTGTGATATAACATTTCTTTAAGGGTAACGGGTAAAGTTGTGTCATGACCTTGAACTACCATGGATAAAGAATCACCTACTAAAATGACATCAATCCCTGCTGTATTGGCTAAGCTAGATATGGCTGCATCATAAGCAGTTAAACAAGTTATTTTTTGTTTTTGTTGCTTCATTTTATTTAATTTAGCTAAAGATATTTTCATTTTTGTACCTTTTTAGCACCCTAATCCCGAAATAGAGATTGGATATATAGTGATAGCCCTTATTGGCTAGGCGTTTGCAAAAAATCTTAGCTTCACCCAAAGGTTAAGCGGGCATTTTTTGTGAATGCCTAGCGAATAAGGGCTGGTGCTAGATGCCAATTCTCTATTTCGGGATTAGGGTAACATATGTTTGCGTTAAATTTTTTATTATGTGGGCAATTGGCTCTTTATTTATACTAAGGTATGGAGCTATTTCTGCGAGAGGTAGTAATACAAAGTCTCTTAAATGCATTTGTGGGTGTGGTAGAACTAATTGTTTTGATGTGATCTTTTGTTGATCAAATAATAAAATATCTAAATCAATTATTCTTGCTCCCCAGTGTTTCAGTTTTTTTTTACCTTGTTGTAACTCTTGTTGCTGTAGTTTATTTAACAATACCAAGGGTTGTAAATTAGTATTTATTTTAGCCACCGCATTAATAAAATTTGGTTGGTCTTGTGGCCCTTGTGGGGTGGAATAATATAGTGATGATTTAGCAATTAATTTAGTATTTGG
>CAZJWQ010000229.1:0-2158 GCA_964549645.1 uncultured Piscirickettsiaceae bacterium
CTTTCTAACCTTCTTTGCTCTTCCTCCATTGCTGCTTTTATTTCTTCTAATATCGAATCTACATCAGCTTTAACTTCGTCTTTATTAAATTGTCCCGTTAGCTGTGTGTCAGCATTTAATTCGCCTTTTTCATATAATGCCCACATTTCATCGGCATAATTAGTTTTTAAAATTTGTGGTGCATATTGCCCATAGTAGTTAGTTACATTTTGCACATCTCTAGTTAACATTTTTTTAGCATTATTATTGGCAGAGGCATCTACTACTTGTGGTAAATCTATTATTACTGGACCATACTCATCAAGCAGTATATTAAATTCTGATAAATCACCATGAATTAAGCTAATAGATAGCATTTTCATTATATAGATCATTACTTGCTCATGGTCTTCTATGGCTTGTTCTTCTGTTAAGCTAACATCATTTAAGCGTGGGGCTATATCACCATTTTCATCGGTTATTATTTCCATTAAAAGTACGCCATCAAAGCAACCAAAAGGCTCTGGCACTCTTACCCCTATATTAGCTAATTTATATAAAGCATCAACTTCGGTATTTTGCCATGCCGATTCTTGCTCTTCTTTACCAAATTTAGAGTTTTTTTGCATAGCTCTTGCACGGCGGCTATTACGAGTCTTACGACCCTCTTGATAAGTAACTGCTTTTTTAAAGCTACGTTTATGTGCTTCTTTATAAACTTTAGCACAACGATATTCATCACCACAAAGAACAATAAATACGTCTGCTTCTTTACCACTCATTAAACGGCTAATTACTTTATCAACCAGCCCGTCTGCAATAAGAGGTTCAATTCGTTTTGGCGTTTTCATAACTTCCTTTTAAGGTATAATATATTTTTTTAATTTTAACTCATTAGATTTTAATAAAGTGAAGAGATACAGTCAATATATTTCAGTACATCCTGAAAATCCACAAAAAAGACTATTATTACAAATAGTAGATATTTTAAATAAAGGTGGGGTAATTGCATACCCTACAGATTCAGGCTACGCATTAGGTTGTGCTTGGGATAACAAAGATGGTGCTGATAGAATTAGAAAGATTCGCCAGCTTAATGAAAAGCATGATTTTACTTTAGTTTGCGAGAGCTTATCTCATTTATCTGAATATGCTAAAGTTGGTAATACACAGTTTCGTTATTTAAAATCACACTTGCCCGGCCCTTATACTTTTATTTTACTAGCTAGCCGGGAAGTTCCTCGGCGTTTACAAACCCCTAAAAAAAAAACCATAGGCTTAAGAATAACTAACAATACTGTAGCAAACCAATTATTAAGTTATTTTGATAAACCTTTAATTTCAGCATCTTTAATTATGCCTCAAGAAGAAATCCCTATGACCGATGGCTGGACAATTCAAGAAGAGTTAGCTCATTGCTTAGATGCAGTTTTAGATGGTGGGTTTTGTGGCTATGAACCAACCACTGTAATTGATTTTACTGATGAAGTTCCTGTGTTAATTCGTCAAGGACAAGGAACATTTGATGTTTGAATTAACTTTAATACAAAAAATATCAATATGGGCAATACCTGTTATTTTAGCCATTACAGTACATGAAGTTGCACATGGCTGGGTCGCGTTAAAATTTGGTGATAGAACTTCACAACTATTAGGCAGGTTAACTTTAAACCCAATTAAACACATTGACCCTTTGGGTACAATAATTGTACCTGGAGTTTTACTATTTCTAGGTGGTTTTGTATTTGGCTGGGCGAAGCCTATACCAGTAAATGATCAAAATTTTAAAAACCCAAGGATAGCAATGGCGTGGGTAGCAGTTGCTGGGCCTGTTGCAAATATTATTATGGCAGTTATGTGGGCAGTTATAGCTAAAATTGGCTATATGGTTATACCTCTAGAACAAGCTATTGGGCAATTTATGGTGTATAGCGGTATGGCAGGTATTGCTATAAATTTAATTTTAGCTATTTTAAATATGTTACCTATTCCACCTTTAGATGGTAGCAGGATATTAAATTCTTTTTTATCTAAAAAAACTAGTTACTATTATATGAGGGTCGAGCCTTATGGTTTTTTTATCTTGTTAGCTTTAATGTTTTTTGGTATTTTAGGTGCAATTTTAACAGGCCCTTTTAGATTATTACAGGGCTATATTTTACAACTAGTAGGTTTATAA
>CAZJWQ010000230.1:0-2122 GCA_964549645.1 uncultured Piscirickettsiaceae bacterium
TATATTAACAAAAAAGAGTAGTAATTAAGTTCTTATGTTTGATTTTACAAAAACTAAAGTGTTGGTTGTGGGTGATGTGATGTTAGATCAATATTGGTCTGGGGTAGCAGAGCGAATTTCTCCCGAAGCACCTGTACCTGTGGTTAAGGTTATAAAAGATGAAGTTAGAGCGGGTGGGGCGGCTAATGTCGCTTTAAATATAGCTGCTTTAGGAGCTAATGTTAGCTTAGTTGGAGCTGTAGGCGAAGATGAATTTGCCGATAAATTAACGAAAGTATTAGATGATGCTAAGGTTAAAACTAACTGGGTGTTATCTACTTCTGGCACTATTTGTAAATTAAGAGTATTAAGCCATCACCAGCAATTAATCCGTATGGATTTTGAAAAGCCAATTAATAAGCAAGTGGCTACCAAAATAGCTATTGTAAGTTCATCATTGTTACAAAATTTTGATGCAGTGGTTATTTCAGATTATGCAAAAGGCACTTTAGGGCAAGTTGCTAAGATTATTAACTCAGCTAAACAATATAATATTCCAGTGTTTATAGACCCTAAAGGTAAAGATTTTACTCGTTATGCTGGTGCATTTTTAATAAAGCCTAATCAATCAGAATTTGAGCAAATAGTAGGTGTTTGTGTTGATGAAAATGACATAATAATTAAAGCTAAAAATTTAATAGCTAAATTAGATATACAATCTATATTAATTACCCGCAGTGAACATGGCATGGTGTTAATTGAACAGAATAAAGAGCCATTCTTTTTAAGTTCTAAAACACAAGAAGTTTTTGATGTTACAGGGGCAGGAGATACCGTTATAGCAACATTAGCAACTATGTTTGCTAGTGGTAATAATTTAAAAAATGCAGTACATTGTGCCAATGAATCGGCTAGCATAGTTGTAAAAAAAGTAGGTACTTCTACAGTAAGCAAAGCCGAATTAGAGCAACAGTTAAAAGAAAATTCTCGTCATCAAGGCTATGCATCTATGAGTATATATGAAGTTAAATTATTAGTTAATATAGCCCAAGATAAAGGTGAAAAAGTAGTTTTAACTAATGGCTGTTTTGATATTTTACATGCAGGGCATGTTAGGTATTTAAATGAAGCTGCAAAACAAGGAGAAAGGTTAATTGTTGCGGTAAATTCTGATAACTCTATAAAAAAATTAAAAGGTGATTCACGCCCAATTGTAGATTTAAGTGGCAGAATGGAATTATTATCAGCTTTAAGTTGTGTAGACTGGGTTGTACCTTTTGACGAAGAAACCCCTGAAAAATTAATCTGTAAATTACTACCTGATATTTTAGTAAAAGGTGGTGATTATAAACCTGAGCAAATTGCAGGCTCTAAATGTGTGTGGGATAATGGCGGTGAAGTTAAGGTATTATCTTTTTGGGACGGTTATTCTACAACAAACTTAGTAACAAAAATTCAAAAGCTTAATAAGTAAAAATAAATCATGAAAATTAATATTGAAAATGCCATTAGAGAGCATGAACTAGCTATAGACTCTGTTGTTTGTGCTAGCGACACCATTTATAAAATAACCAAAGCTATGGTTAAATGTTTAAGAAATGGCGGTAAAGTTTTATGGTTTGGTAATGGTGGTAGTGCAGCAGAAGCCCAGCATATGGCAGCTGAATTAATGGTGCGTTATGAAATAAATAGGCAACCATTAGCATCTATATCTTTAACAACTGACACATCATTGTTAACAGCTCATAGTAACGATTATGATTTTGCAAGCGTCTTTTCAAGGCAAATAAAAGCCTTGGCTAAAGCAGGGGATATGGTAGTTGGTATGAGTACGTCAGGAACAAGTGCTAATGTTGTAAATGGTTTAAAACAAGCAAAACAACAAAACTGTATTAGTGTCGCTTTAATTGGCAAAGAAATTACTGCAATTAGTGAAGTAGTAGATTTATGTATACAAGTAAATTCAACAAAAACTGCCCGAGTTCAAGAAGCTCATACATTTATAAATCATTTAATTTGTGAAGGTCTTGATTTAGAATTTGGTAAATCGATTAAATGATGCTTTAGATAGTCATTTATGCTGTTTATTTTTTTTAGCTATAGCTTGCAAACGCAGTTTTCTTTTATCCCATTTTTGTAATAC
>CAZJWQ010000231.1:0-2119 GCA_964549645.1 uncultured Piscirickettsiaceae bacterium
TTTATTACTTACGCATTGCATATTTTTGACGGAATTTCTCAACACGACCTTCTGTATCAACAAGAGTTTGCTTACCTGTATAAAAAGGATGAGAAGCACTTGATACTTCAACACGAACTAGTGGGTATTCTTTACCATCTAAAGCAATGGTTTCACCAGATGTTTTTGTTATTGTAGAACTGGTAATAAATGTTTCTCCAGTTGAAATGTCTTGAAAAACTACTTCGTTATATTCTGGGTGAATGCCTGTTTGCATAATGATGTTCCGTTTAATTTTTTACTAAAATAGAAAAAGTATTATAATGGTAACTAAATAAATTGCAACAATATTATCGCTTCATTGCTGTAAATAATGCTGCATTAGTTTTACTTACCTTCATTTGGTTGATTAAAGTTTCAATAGCATCCACTTCATTATTTAAACCTTGTAAAAATCTACGCAGTATCCAAATGTTTTGTAATTCAGCTGGGGTAGTTAGTAATTCTTCTTTACGAGTACCAGATCTTTCAATATTTACCGCCGGGAATATGCGTTTTTGAGCAATATGACGCGATAAATGTAGCTCCATATTACCAGTACCTTTAAATTCTTCAAAAATAACCTCGTCCATTTTAGAGCCAGTTTCAACAAGAGCTGTAGCAATAATAGTTAAAGAACCACCTTCTTCAATATTACGTGCAGCACCAAAAAATCTTTTAGGTCGATGTAAAGCATTTGCGTCAACACCACCGGTTAAAATCTTACCTGATGATGGTACAACCATATTATAGGCACGGGCTAAGCGTGTTATTGAATCTAACAATATTACTACATCTTTTTTATGTTCAACTAATCTTTTAGCCTTTTCAACCACCATTTCTGCAACTTGAACATGTCTTGATGCTGGCTCGTCAAAGGTTGAAGCTATAACTTCACCTTTTACGGTTCTTTCCATCTCAGTTACTTCTTCAGGCCTTTCATCAATTAACAATACAATTAAATAACACTCTGGATGGTTTTCAGCTATTGATTGTGCCATTTGTTGCATTATAACGGTTTTACCTGATTTTGGTGGGGCTACAATTAAGCCACGCTGCCCTTTACCAAAAGGAGCTGCTATATCAATAATACGGGTAGTAATGTCTTCAGTAGATCCATTTTCCAGTTCCATATTTAAACGTTCTGTCGGGTGCAGGGGGGTAAGGTTTTCAAAAGCAATTTTCTTTCTAGCTACTTCAGGGTCTTCAAAATTAATTTTTTCAACTTTTAATAATGCAAAATAACGCTCACCTTCTTTAGGCGGGCGAATTTTACCTTGAATAGTGTCACCTTTTCTTAGCCCAAAACGTCTTATTTGGCTTGGTGAAATATATAAATCATCTGGGCCAGCTAAATAAGAGCCGTCGCCTGAACGCAAGAAACCAAAACCATCTGGCAGAATTTCAAGAACTCCTTTCCCAAAAATGTCTTCACCTTTTTTAGCATGTTTTTTAAGTATTGCATAAATGATATCTTGTTTTTTAAGGCGGGCTAAGTTTTCTAAACCTTTTTCAGCCGCTAAGTCTAACAATGATGCAGCGGACATTTTTTTAAGTTCTTGTAATTTCATAGTGGTTTTAAATTTCTTTTTGAAGAGTATATTTTTATAAGAATAAAGGTAGGCTTAATCACTTTAAGTCTACCTATTGTAAGAATGTTTATAATTAATGGAAGTAGTTAATTTTTAATCTATTAAAGATTGTTGTCTAAAAAACTAATTAATTGTGTTTTAGATAAAGCCCCTACCTGAGTAGAATCCACTTCACCATTTTTAAATAAAACTAACGTAGGTATTCCTCTAACGCCAAATTTAGGAGGGGTAGCAGGATTATCATCAATATTAAGCTTTGCTATTTTTACTTTACTATTATATTCACTAGCAACTTCGTCTAAAATAGGGGCTATCATCTTACATGGACCACACCACTCTGCCCAAAAATCTACCAAAACAGGAAGATCTGATTGTAAAACCTCTGCATCAAAGGTTGCATCGCTTATTGTCAAAACATTTTCGCTCATTGAATTTTAACTCCCTAATAATTGTTAATTGTTTTTGATTTTATTTAGAATCGACAGTGAATTTTTATATATGATTTATTT
>CAZJWQ010000232.1:0-2097 GCA_964549645.1 uncultured Piscirickettsiaceae bacterium
CAGCCAAACAAACAGGTTTAGCACAGGGTATTTATGGAGGCTGGGGTAATTTTGGTTCAGCAGGAGCGGCATTTACGCTACCATTTATAGCCATAAGCGTTGGTGGTGATGATGGTTGGCGTTATGCAATAACAGCAGCAGGTTTAGCAGCTATGGCATATGCTGTTATTTACTTTTATAGTGTTTCTGACACCCCAAAAGGTTCTACTTACTTTAAGCCTAAAAAAAACTGGGGCGATGGAAGTTACCTCAAAATTTGATTTATTTTTATACATAATAATGAACATTCCGCTATATCTTGCTCTAGCGGTTTTAACTTGGAAAATAACTGAAACTGAATTAATTACCAACGCATCAGCCGTAATGATTTATTTAAGCCTTGTTGCAGTATATATAGTACAAATTTGGAAAATATGGAGTATAAATGCCCATATTATTAAAAAACCTGTGCCTGAAATACATAAATACAAATTTAAACAAGTTGCTATTTTAAATTGGGCATACTTTGTAACCTTTGGTACAGAGCTAGCTGTAGTTTCAGTTTTAGCCATGTTTTATGTTTCTTGGTTTGATGTACCTAAAATTTATGCCGCTTTACTAGCTGGAATTTACCCTTTTATAAACTTAGTAGCTCGCCCAGCAGGTGGATGGATAAGCGACAAATATGGTAGGCGTAAAACTTTATTAGTTGTTTTTACAGGCATTAGTGCTAGTTTTATATTTTTAGATACAGTTGATAGGTCTTGGTCTGTTGAGCTTGTTGTAGCCATTACTATTATCGCAGGCATATTTTCTAAAGCAGGCTCTGGTGCTGTTTTTGCTATGGTACCATTAATTCAAAGGCGTATGACTGGGCAATTTGCAGGCATGGCAGGTGCTTATGGTAATGTAGGGGCTGTAATGTTTTTAACCGTAAATAGCGTTGTAGATTACAATATATTTTTTATGATAATAGGCATAATTGCAGTTATAGTATTAATACTTATTATGTTTTTTCTTGATGAGCCAAGTGGGCAAATTACAGAAGTTTTAGATGATGGCACTGTACAAATGATAGATATAAAATAGATGGCAACACAATTAAAAGCAAAAATAGCGGGTTATTCTTCAGCGGGAACTAAAGATGAAAATGAAGATGCTATTAATTACTGCATAACAACCAACAGCACCCTTGAAAACAAAGGTATTGTTGCGGTGCTTGCCGATGGTGTTAGCACTAGTGAAGCCGCCAAACAAGCAAGTAATATTGCAGTTAAAAGTTTTATTGAAGATTATTATTCCACCCCAGATACTTGGAGTACCAAAAAGTCTTGCCAACAAGTTATTGGTGCAATAAATAGTTGGCTATATAAACAAAGCTCCAGTCATGCCAATGGTTTAAAAGGCTGGGTTACAACTTTTGATGCAATAATTTTAAAATCTACTAGTATTTATATAATACACATAGGTGATTCTCGTGTTTACAGATTAAGAAACAAAAAACTTACCTTATTAACACAAGATCATATTACATGGCTTAATGCCAAGCAAAGTTATTTAAGCCGTGCTTTAGGTGCTGATACAGTATTACAAATAGACTTTAAAACTGATAATATTCAACAAGATGATATTTATTTACAAACTTCTGATGGATTACATGAGTTTATAGATGAAGCACAAATTATAAATATTTTATCTACCACACAATCAACCAAAGAAAAAGCCAAACGCTTAGTAGAAAAAGCCATTGCCAACCAGTCTAATGACAACCTTAGTGCACAAATAATTCATGTATTACAACTACCAAATGCCAATAAACAAGAGGTCTACGATAAGCTAGTAGAATTGCCATTTCCACCAGAATTACAACCAGGCATGAAAATAGATGGTTTTGAAATATTACAAGAAATAAATCTATCTCCACGTAGCCAAATATATTTAGCAAAAGACACAGAAAATAATCAACAACTTGTACTAAAAACTCCATCTGTAAATTATAGTGATGACCCTTGGTACTTGGATGGATTTGTTAGAGAAGAATGGATTGGGCAACGACTAAAACACCCAGGCTTAATGAAAACCTACCAAACACAACGCCCTAAAAATTTTTTATACTTT
>CAZJWQ010000233.1:0-2061 GCA_964549645.1 uncultured Piscirickettsiaceae bacterium
TTTTTAGCAGTTACTTTAAAGTTTATGACCTACTATCCGCAGTTAGTAGCAGATATGGAAAATTATCGCCCTATGCTTAGAAATGACATTACTAGTTTATTAAGAATTCAGACCTACACTGATATGAGTCAAAATGATGGCCCTGATGTATTACGTGCAGAAATACTAGTAACCGCTAGAGCTATTTTAGAGGAGAGGGGCATTTTTCCTGACCTGTTAGAAGATGTGTTTTTTGATCGTTTTGTAATGCAATAATTTTTTTGGAGCCTAGCAATGGATGATGTCCTTAGTCAAGATGAAGTTGATGCCCTCCTTCAAGGAATGGGGGGCGGAGACGTTGAAACAGAAGATGATGATTCTAATGACGGCTCAGTTGCTAAAAACTATGATTTTACTAACCAAGAAAGAATTGTTAGGGGAAGATTACCTGCATTAGATATTATTAATGAACGGTTTGCCAGAGGGTTTCAAAGAAATTTTAATGAAATGGTTTTAGCCAGCATTGAAGTTAATGCAGGTGAAGTAAAAATAATTAAAATGGTTGATTATTTACGTAATTTATTTGTACCAACTAGTTTAAATTTATATCGAATTAACCCATTAAATGGAGTAGCACTATTTACTTTAGACTCTAAATTAATTTTTACAGCTGTTGATATGTATTTTGGAGGTACAGGTTTATTACCTTTTAAAATAGAAGGCAGAGAATATACACCCGTTGAAATGAGCATGGTTAGATCTATTTTAGATATTTCTTCAGAAAACCTAAGGCAGGCTTGGGGTCCTGTAATGGATATAGAAATTGACTATATGCATTCAGAAATGAATCCAAAATTTGCTAGTATTGTTGATGCTACTGATATGGTAGTAATTAGCCCTATTGATATTAGGTTTGAAGGTGTTGAAGGGCGTATTGAGATTGTTATGCCCTACGCAATGTTAGAGCCTATTAGAGATAAATTAGAAGAAGGTATGTCTAATTTACAAGGGGAATCCGATAATAGATGGTCAAGAACACTAAAAGAAGAGTCTAAAAATATTGAAGTTAATTTAAGCGTTAGCCTAACCGAAATAAATTTAAGTATGAATGATATTATGCATATGGAAAAAGGCGATATTATTCCTTTTGAAATGCCTGAATACGTCGCTATAAAAGTAGAAGATATTGCTTTTGTTAAAGGAAAATTAGGCGAAAGTAACAACAAAAAAGCAGTAAAAATTGAACAAATATTACATCACCCCGCTTATCAAGAACGAATGGTTAAAAACATAAAGGAATGGGTTAATGAGTGAACAAGATGATACAGCTGATTGGGGTGAAGCACTTCAAGAACAAGCAGACTCAGCCATTGATGAAAATGCTGGTGGCGAAGAAGACCCATGGGGAGAAGCTTTTGCAGAGCAAGCAGAATTAGACGCCACTAATAATACAGATATAGACTTAGCATCTTTTGATGAGCTGCAAAAAAATCGTGGCGATAATAAAGATAAAGTTGATCTGGATGTTTTATTAGATATTCCTGTTACCTTACAATTAGAAATAGGCAGAGCAAAAGTGTCTATTAGGAACTTATTGTCTTATACACAAGGTTCGGTGGTAGAAATGGATAGGTTAGCAGGAGAGCCGCTAGACTTACTAGTTAATGGCACTTTAATAGCTCATGGTGAAGTAGTGGTTATTAATGATAAATTTGGAGTGCGTTTAACAGACGTGGTAAGCCCACAAGAAAGAATTAAAAAGCTTAAATAAGTAGTACCTAAATCCTGCAAGTGCCTTGCGCACATATAGCACAATCACTTGCAGGATTTAGGTAGTAAACGACGAGCCTGTAAAGCATCTGTGTAAAGGTTCTTTTGTTTATAATTTGTCCCTAAAAAAGCCCCTAAAGATTGAAAATCTATTTCACCACATGTATTAAACATTACAAAAACTTACCTAAGCCGCTCTAAATAACGGTTTTTTTTATGCATTAATAAAAAGTAAAAACTCTATCTAGGTCAAATAAGTGTAATGGTTTAATAAACCTGTAAGGTCTCATAGCCTATAATTTACTAAAAATA
>CAZJWQ010000234.1:0-2044 GCA_964549645.1 uncultured Piscirickettsiaceae bacterium
CATGCTATAATTAAATCATTATATGTAGTTTTTAACATTAGGGAGGTTTACGTGCATAATCAATTAATTCCATTAGTTAATCTTACAAATAGTTTAACCCCAGGGCAGAATATTGAGACCTACTTAAAAACGGTGCAATCTATGTCTTTATTATCAGCTGCTGAAGAAAAAAAATTAGCTGAAAAACTAAATACCGATCATGATTTAAACTCTGCCAGAGAGCTAATACTATCTTCTCTTCGCTATGTAGTACCTGTTGCCCGCTCATATAGTGGTTATGGTTTGCCACTTGCCGATTTAATCCAAGAGGGTAACATTGGTTTAATGAAAGCTGTTAAACGCTTTAGAGCTAGTGAAAATGTACGGTTAATGACTTTTGCTATTCATTGGATTAGAGCAGAAATGAATGAATACGTTATTAAAAATTGGCGGATTGTTAAAACTGCAACTACCAAAGCACAACGTAAACTATTTTTTAAATTAAGAAGTAGCAAGAAAACTTTAGAGTGGTTTGGTGACAAAGATGCTGATAGAGTTGCCAAAGACTTAGGCGTTACTCGTAAAGATGTACTAGAAATGGAAACTCGCCTATATGGTAAAGATTTACCCGTAGATATGAGTAATGACGAAGAAGAAAATGAGCATAAAACTTACCCTATTTTAATAAGTAATGAGCCTGGGCCTGAAGCATCTTTAGTAATGTCTTCAACTAAAAAGCATCAGGCCATGCAATTAGCTAAAGCTTTAAAAATACTTGATGATAGAAGCAAGACAATTATTCAAAAACGTTGGTTAACAGACAATAAAACTGGCTTAAAAGAACTTTCTTTACAGTATGGTGTCTCAATGGAACGTATTCGCCAAGTTGAACAGCAAGCAATAAAGAAAATGCGTTTGGCTATCGATAATTAACTAAAAGAGTTCCTGAACAACTAACGGTATTGCGTTAAAGTTTTTATTAATAGTTCTTGCGGGTAATCGCCTGTAACGTAGGCTTTACCTATGCTTTTTAATAGTACAATCCTAATAATACCTGCTTGTACTTTTTTATCTCCACTCATTAACTCTAAAAAACTTTCATTACTCATTTGTGCTATGTTGGGTGGTAATACAGGTAATTTTGCTTGTTGTAAAATATTAATTATTCTGGCTAAATCGTCTTCGGTTAAATTACCTAATAATTTTGACAAGTAAATTGCTTGCATCATACCAGCACTTACTGCCTCGCCATGCAACCAATTACCATAACCCATGCTAGCTTCAATAGCATGCCCAAAGGTATGCCCTAAATTAAATAAAGCTCGCATATCATTTTCTTTTTCATCTTTAGCAACTATATCAGCTTTATTTTGACATGACCTTGCAATGGCTTCTACCAGTACAGCTTCATTTAATTCTAATAAAGCAGGTATGTTAATTTCTAACCATTCAAAAAATGCTAAATCACCAATTAAACCATATTTAATTACTTCAGCTAAGCCTGCAGATAAATGCCTTGGTTCTAAGGTTTTTAGTACATTGGTATCAATTATTACACAAGATGGTTGATGAAAAGCCCCTATCATATTTTTGCCAAAGGGGTGATTAACGCCTGTTTTACCGCCTACAGAAGAATCTACTTGAGCAAGTAGGCTAGTGGGTATTTGAATAAAATTAACTCCTCGTTGATAAGAGGCGGCAGCAAAACCTGTCATATCACCAACTACCCCACCCCCTAGTGCAACAAAGGTACACATTCTATCAAATTTATTAGCAATAGCTACATCAAATATTTTATTTAAAACTTCTAAGGTTTTATATTGTTCTCCATCTGGTAAAATCACACACTTGACTTCATAATCACTAAATATCTTTTCTATTTGAGAAAGGTATAAAGGGGCTACAGTAGTGTTAGAAACAATTAATACCTGTGTTCCGCTAACATAAGGCTTAACAAGGTTATTTTGTTGTAATAGATCTTTACCAATAAATATTGGGTAGCTTCTACTACCTAAATCAACCGTTAATGTTTTCAATTTTGCTCTCTTTCAAAAATGTAAGCTCT
>CAZJWQ010000235.1:0-2019 GCA_964549645.1 uncultured Piscirickettsiaceae bacterium
CCTTGCGATTAAACCAGGTATGGATGCAGCATTATTTAATGGCTTATTAGCTTACTTAGCAAACCAAGATGCTTTAGATTTAGATTACATTAAAAACTATACTGAAGGTTTTTCTACAGCCCTAGCAAAAGCACAAAATTTACAAGGTGATTTGACTAGTTTAGCTAAACAAACTGGGTTAGAAAAATCAGACTTAATTCAATGGTTAGATTGGTCAGTAGCAACCGAAAAAATGGTTACTTTTTATTCACAAGGAGTCAATCAATCTTCTACGGGGGCTGATAAATCTAATGCAATAATTAACTGCCACCTTGCTACAGGTAGGCTTGGTAAGCTAGGCACAGGGCCTTTTTCAATTACAGGGCAACCCAATGCAATGGGCGGGCGTGAGGTAGGTGGTTTAGCTAATCAACTAGCTGCTCATATGGACTTTAACGCTTTTGAAAATATAGATAGAGTAGCAAGGTTTTGGCAGGCAGAAGATATGGCTCAACAAAATGGTTTAAAAGCCATTGATATGTTTAAAGCGGTTGGGACAGGTAAAATTAAAGCTATTTGGATTATGAATACTAATCCTGTGGTTTCTATGCCTAATGCAGATGCAGTTAAAACAGCTTTAAGAAATTGTGATTATGTCGTAGTGCAAGACTGTGTTCAAAATACTGATACCACCCTTGTGGGCAATGTACTGTTACCTGCAACCACTTGGGGTGAAACAGATGGTTCGGTTACCAACTCAGACAGAACAATTTCAATGCAACGCCAGTTTATACAACCGCCTGAAAATGCTAAACCTGATTGGTGGATTATTTGTGAAGTAGCAAAACGTATGGGTTTTGAAAAACATTTTACCTACCAAAGTGCTGCTGACATTTTTCGTGAACATGCCCAATTATCAGGCTTTGAAAATAATGGACGTAGAGATTTTGATATTTCATCTTTTGCAAATATCACAAGTGCAGAATATAAAAATTTTAAGCCAATACAATGGCCAGTTAACAAGCAAAATCCGCAAGGAACTAAGCGTATGTTTGCGGATAATAAGTTTTTTACCGCTTCTGGTAAAGCTCAATTTATTACCATAACCCCTGCACCACCTTTAAGTAAAGTCAGTAGAAAATACCCTTTCATACTAAACACAGGTAGGGTAAGAGACCAATGGCATACCATGACTAGAACTGCTAAAACAGCTAAGTTAATGGCTCATAAAGATGAACCTTATGTTTCTATTCACCCTAAAGATGCTGATAAATATGGCATTAAAGCTGGCGAACTAGCTAAGGTTAAAAATAAATTAGGTGAATTTATTGGTAGGGTGGATATTAGCAAAAATCAACGACAAGGTGAGATTTTTGTGCCTATACACTGGACGGATCAATACGCTAACAAAGGGCGTATAGACACTTTAGTTGCCGATAATGTTGATTCTTTATCAGGGCAACCAGAATCAAAACACTCGGTAGTAAATGTTGAACCTTTTACAACGCAGTGGCATGGTTTTATCTTAAGTAGAGAACCGCTCAATAAATCTATTCTTAGTGGTGTTGACTATTGGGTAAAAGTAACAGGTAAAAATTTTTATCGCTATGAAGTTGCCTGCTCTCATATTCCAAAAGATATTCAACTTTGGGCAAAAAATATAGTAGGTAAAAACCCCGCAGATATTATTAAGTATGAAGATAAAAAAGGCAAACGCTATCGTAGTGCAAGTATAATTAATGGGTGCTTAAATTTAGTTATATTTATGGCACCAACTATTTTGCTGCCTAATCCAAGTTGGTTAGGTACTATCTTTAATAAGACAAAAATAGATGCTAAAATACGGTTAAGTTTACTAGCAGGAAAAGAATCTGGGGCAAAAGATGAAGGTAAAATTATTTGTTCTTGCTTTGGTGTTGGTGTGAATACCATCATTGAATCTATCCGTAAAAATAAACTAACCAACGTCACTCAGATTGGAAAATGCCTGAAAGCAGGTACAAACTGTGGTAGTTGTATTCCAGAACTAACAGATATCCT
>CAZJWQ010000236.1:0-2007 GCA_964549645.1 uncultured Piscirickettsiaceae bacterium
AAGTTATAAAAGAGGGGCTATTATTCGAGTCATATTTTCAAAAACTCGACTAGTCTTACTGTTACTAGGCTGATAAAGTTCACTTTGTATTAATAACTTTTCAAACCAATTTGATAAATATTCAATATGAGGTTTTGCATAGATAAAATTAACCATCTCATAATTAATAAATAAAGAGCGACAGTCAAAATTAGCCGAGCCAATCATAGCTGATTGAGAGTCAAAAATAATTATCTTAGCGTGTAACAGACTTTTTTTATAATAAAGCACCTCCCCACCCGCTTCTAATAATTCTCGCATATATGAACGCCTGCCTAAATCAAAAATCAAATGGCTAGAAGATTTAGAAACAAGCAAAGTAACTTTAACACCTCGTTTTATTGCAATAAGTAGTGCATTCATAATGGAGTTATCAGGAATAAAATAAGGACCAGATATTTGAATAGTATTTTTTGTGTAAAAAATACTATTCAATAAAGTTTCAAACAATGTCTCACTTACCATATCAGGGCCAGCTGGCACTACCTGCATCATCTCACCTTGGGGAAACAACTCAGGTTTAGGCGGTGAGGATAGCCTTTCTTGGGTAGTATAAAACCAATCTTCATTAAATACAGTTTGATAATGAAAAGTATTAGGCCCTTGAATTTTAAACATTAAATCTACCCAACGCCTATGCTTAGAAGTATTTTTAGCTAAACCAAAGTAATCATTGCTCAAATTCATACCTCCTGTGAGCAGAATTTTTTGATCAAAAAGATAAATTTTTCTATGATTACGAAGGTTAATTCTACGACTATTAGCCGTAAACAAAAAGGGATGAAAAAAGGCATAACTACCACCTGCTGTAGTTAATTTTTTTAACGGTTTTTGGTTAAAATAAAGTACAAAAGATCCTATAGAATCAAGCAACAATCTAACTTCAACACCTTGCTTTGCTTTTTCAATAAGTGCATCTAAGATATGCTGACCAGTAATATCTAGCTCCAAAATATAAGTTTCAATATGGATATGTGTTTTGGCATTTTGAATAGCTTGCATAAAATGATTATAGGCCGTTGTGCCTTTATCTAAAATATCCATCTTATTATAGTCAGTCATTCCTGCAATATTATTAGCATATAAAATACTATTAATCTGCATTGCAATTTGACTTCTGGGTTTATCTATAGATATATCAAGCATTTCTATTTTAGGTTTTTTACAATTACTAAGTGATTTATTTAAACCAAATATAAAATATATTAAAACGCCGAGATAAGGCAATAAAATAATAGTTAACATCCATGATATCAAGCTTTGTGGACTTCTACGTTGATATAACATGTGAAATAATGCAATCAAAACTAAAATTACATTAAGAGTAAATAACCAAAAGATAGGTTCAACAATAGATAAATTCATTTTTAATCTTTATTTTAATATTAAGGTTAGTTTAAATTAATTAAATATTATAATTTTAGTTTTTTATAATTATTTATTACTATATCCTATATTTCTAGGTTAAGGTTAAGGAAGCACTTAACAACTAACTTGAAATTCTGTGGGGCTTAGCCAAGTTTTTCACACCGTCGTTAACATTTTTTACAATAGCTAGCTATTCTTGCAAAATGTTGCCTAGGTGTGTAAAACTTGGCGTTGCCAGAATTCAAGTTAGTTGTTAAGTGCTTCCTTAAGAAGGGATTACAAATACCATAAAGATAAATTTTGGGCAATAAAAAAGCCAGACACTACAACCACTTGTAAGTGATTGAAAAGTCTGGCTTTAGAATGTGGTAGCGGGGGCTGGATTTGAACCAACGACCTTCGGGTTATGAGCCCGACGAGCTACCAAGCTGCTCCACCCCGCGTCAATTTGATTTGGCGTATTATATAGACTTATTTAGCTTTTGCAAGACTTTATTTATAATTGTGTTACGAGTAAACTATCTGTCCTAATAATTAACTGGAGTTGCTACCAATGAGCATTACTCCATGCGTTTTGTTGAAGAGGAAGGTACCGAAAGC
>CAZJWQ010000237.1:0-2001 GCA_964549645.1 uncultured Piscirickettsiaceae bacterium
TATTTAAATATTTTATAAACTTATCAGCTTGCATAGGCTTACCAAACTTATAGCCTTGAAAAATATCACATTCTTTATTTTGCAAAAACTTAACATGAAACTCATCTTCAACTCCTTCAGCAATTACTGCTAATTGTAAACTCTTCGCCATAACAATAATGGTATTTACTATAGCTTGCCCTTCTTGCGTATTTAAGTTAATAATAAATGATCTATCTATTTTAATAGCATTAATTGGAAAACTATGTAAATAAGAAAGTGAAGAATAACCTGTACCAAAATCATCAATTGATATATCAACACCTAAGGCTTTAAGCCCTTTTAAAATACTAATATTATGCTTTGCATTGCTCATAACTAAGCTTTCTGTAATTTCTAAATCAATATATTTTGCGGGTAAGTTAGAATCAGTTAAAATTGCTTGCACATCTTTTAGCAAATCAGTGTTGCTGAATTGTCTGCCAGATAAGTTTATGCCTATATGTAAATTGTTATAACCAAGATTGTGCCATTTTTTAGCTTCTTTAATTGCAGTTTTTAACACATACAACCCTATATCAACAATTAAACCTGAACTTTCAGCCATAGGTATAAATACTACAGGAGATATAATACCTTCTGTTGAATGGCTCCAACGAACTAAAGCTTCTGCTCCATAAGGCTTAAGACTGTCACCATAAACTTGTGGCTGGTAATATACTTCTATTTCATTGCGTTGTAAGGCTTTATGTAAATCATTTTCTAAAATAAGCTCTTTTTTAGACTCTAAATTCATGGCTGTTTGATAGAATAAAAATTGATCTCCACCATTTTGCTTAGCTTTGCTTCTAGCCACATTAGCATTAGCAATTAAATGAGATACAGTAGCTCCATCTTGCTCAACTATGCTAATTCCTATAGAAAATTTAATAAATAATTCTTGTTCTGTTACTTGGTAAATACTGGTAAGCTCATTAAAAATTCTAACAACTGATTGATTTAATTCTTTAATATCTTTAATATTTTTAATTAAAATGGCAAACTCATCACTACCTAAGCGCGCAATAAAATCGCCTTCTCTAGTTACCTTAGTTAATCGTTGAGCAATTGATGATAACAAAATATCGCCATTTTCTTGCCCTAAATTATCATTTATTTTTTTAAACTTATCTATATCTAAAACAATAACTGCACTTAAATTTGTAGCTGAATTTTCTTTTAAATAAACCTTTAGGGTTTCATTAAAAAAAGAACGGTTGGGTAAATTGGTTAACTTATCATGATTAGATTGATAAGTTATTAAGCTCTCTGCTTTATGTAATCTAGTTATATCTTGAGCTGACCCCATAACTTTATAGGGTTTATTATTTTTATCAAAAATGACTTCACCGATACAATCAATATGCTTAATAGTATTATCGTGTTGTTTTACACGAAAACTAATTTGAATATCACTAATTTTACCTTGTACCGCTTCTAAAATAACTGTTTGTACCAGTAACAAGTCTTTAGGTAAAACATTTACGGTAAATTGTGCCATGTTTATATTAGATCGAAAGGGAATTGCAAACATTTCAAATACAGCTTCTGCAGCTGAAAACTCATCTTTATGTATTTTCCATTGCCAATAACCAAGTTGAGATAATTTTTGCACATACTTTAATTGCGATTGAACGTTAAGCAATTTACTTTCATTTTGTGATGCCTTAATCGTATATTTAACCCGTTGGATTAATAAAGTCCAATTAATAGGTTTGGTTATAAAATCTGTAGCACCTGCATTAAAAGCATGATCAATTGAATTAATATCATCTAAAGAAGTTAGCATTATTATAGGAACAGACCTATTTGTTTCATAATTACGAATAGCTTCAATCGATGCATAACCATCCATCTTAGGCATCATCACATCCATTAAAATCAAGTCTGGACTGGTTTCTATAAAAAGAGAGAAGCCTTGGCTACCATCAACTGCTTCAATCACTTCAAAGTTAGATTTTAATAAAACTTTTTTTAATGTTA
>CAZJWQ010000238.1:0-1969 GCA_964549645.1 uncultured Piscirickettsiaceae bacterium
ATGTTCCTGATCTCAATCTAGTTTGTTTTCTACAAGCTTTACAGGTTCTTACTTCAAGGCGTGTTTTTATTGAATTAAACTCTTCGTTTTGGCAATGGGGACAAACAAAATCTTTACCATGAAATCGTGCATGCCAAATAAGTCGCCGTGCATCTTCTTCCGTAGTAATTTCTGAAAAAAATCGTTCATAAGTAAAAGATTCATAAAACATAATTTAGCCCCTTATTGGTTAAGTTTCAGTTATTTTAACCTAATTTGAGTGCACTATGCTGATAGGCATATACGATTTTAATAAAACCAAATCTTTGGCATAAATAATGCTTGATTATATTTTAATTAAATCTTATACAAAAAGACCTTTCCATAATAAAATTTGCTTTTAAGCTTAGAATAACAAGGTGATAAATAATGTTCAGCCAAAACTTAAAAATTGAATCTATAAAAAAATCTTACGAATTAAAAATATCAGAGTTAGAAAACCAAAACAACAAACTATCTGCTGAATTAAATATACTAAAAAACAATGCATCTAATAATGAAACGGCAAACATTGATAATAATTATAATAAGGAATTAATTAATATTCTTATTTCTGCATTTTTTAATGGAATAGGTTTTATACAAGGTATTGCTAAAGATAACTTAACTCAACTAGATGACATAAATGACTTTAGTGCAAAAAATGAAGGTCAAATAACAGGGATAAAACATGAAACAGCTTTAATTTCTAAGTCACTAAATGAAGTAAAGCAGCATTCTGGGCAACTAAAAGAAAACTCTAACGACCTTGATAAAAGTGTTGCTTCTATATCTGATATAATTAACTTAATAAAAGATATATCCAACCAAACAAACCTACTTGCCTTAAATGCTGCTATTGAAGCTGCCAGAGCAGGTGAGCATGGTCGCGGTTTTGCTGTAGTAGCAGATGAGGTAAGAAAACTATCTGAAAGAACTCAACAAGCCACCCAAGAAGTTGAACTAAACATCAATAAACTTGAGCAAAATTCTGCATCATTAATGCAAACTAGCACTATTTTTATAAAAGAAACATCCAAGGTTATAGAAGTGTTACATAGTTTTAATGAATATTTTATAAATGTTATTAAAAATTCTAAAAATATTAAAGATAAAACTGAAAATGTAACGGTTGATATACATATAAGTAAAGGCAAATTAGATCATATAATGTTAAAACTTAAAGCATATAATTCTTTTATAAACCAATCTAAAGAAGATATTACTTGCCAAGACAGTTGTGAATTTGCTCAATGGTTTACAGCTGAAGGTGCGGGGCTTATTAGCTCTAATCAATCGTCACTTAATACAATATTAAAACACCATACCAATGTTCATCAAGGCATAGAAAAAACAGTGGAACTAAGTATTAAAGAAGATAAAGAAAGTGCTATTAAGTGTATAAAAGATTTTGAAGAATCAAGTAAAATTGCCTTTGAAGAATTATTAAAATCAATAAAAAACACAAGAATTTAATAGGCGGAGATAAAATTATGAATACTGCATCTTTTTTTAAAGATTTAGAATTTTCTGATGAAAAGGTTATTATAAAATCTTTAATTGACAGTGAATTTAGTAAAGAAATACGTATTGCTTTTAAGCAAAATCAAATAATGAAAGAGCATAAAACTAAATTCCCCATTACTGTAATGATTTTACAAGGAAGTATTGCATTTAGCATTGGCACACAAACAACAATATTAAACCAAGGTGATATGATTGCATTAGAAGGCAATATAATGCATGAATTAAAAGCATTAGAACAGTCGGTAGTACGCCTTAGTTTACATAAAAGCGATAGTATTGAAAGAGTAAAAAAGCTTATTAAATCCTAATGTGCAAGTAGCCAACTTTAGGAATCCCTAAACAACTAACTTAAATTCTGGCAACACCAAGTTATACCATTTTCAAAAATAAACTAAACTAATTCTATCCACTCTCTACTACATAA
>CAZJWQ010000239.1:0-1959 GCA_964549645.1 uncultured Piscirickettsiaceae bacterium
AGAAGTTTCATTTGTAGATGCTGATGGTGATGGGCAGGTTAATGATACTAGTATTGTTGTTGATTCTAATAGTAAATCTGATAGTGGAGGTAATTTAACAACTATTTTAATTAAAGATAAAGAGTTAAATATAATAGATAATATGGATAACATTGACTATGATTAATAATGAATGGCTTAATTAAAATCTTCCTTATTCAATGTAGGCAATAAATATGTCAAAAAGTATTCCCATAGTTATAAAAAGGCAAGCTGATTTAAGCGAGTTTGAACGTATTGGATCAGGAGCTTTTACCTCTGTATATAAAGTTAAACAGCTTGTAGGTGATGAAAGTCGCAAACAAGTGGTTCGTTTAATCAGCGATATTCGAGATTCTCAATCTATTAAGCGTGAAAAAGATCTTTTAAACTACTTTAATCAATTTCCAGAGTTTATTAATTTTAATGAAATACGTAAAGTTGATTATAATTATTTACAGTTTTTTGATTTTGTAGGTAAGGATAATTTAAAACAACATATTCAAGAAAAAGGACTATTGACAGAACAAAAAGCTAAACAACTTTTAGAAAATATGATTGCTATTTTAGAGCGTGTACATGGAGTAGGCTTTGTTCATGGAGATATTAAACCAACTAATATAATTTGTGGTAAAAAAAAATACTTTCTTATTGATTGGACATCTTCAATTCCATCATTAAGCTCATTTAATACAGAAATTCTAGTCGGTGATAAAAAGTATTGCCCGCCAGAAAGATTGAATGGTTTATTAGATAGGACTGGAGATATTTATTCTTTAGGATGCACTTTGTACTTCTCATTAACTGGTAAGCATATATTTGGCCTAGAAAAGGTAGAGGATATGAATTCTCAACTATGGTCTCAAGTATATCAATCTGCTGTGTTCAATATAGATACATTATCTGTTTTTTGGCAAGACTTAATTTCTTGGATGACACAAAAAGATCCTAAAAAACGCCCTAGTTTAGCAGACTTAAAAACTTCACTTAGTGATTATACTATTCCTGACTGGGCTAGTCTAACAGTTCTTCCTTCTAAAAAAACACCTTCTAATAACTTTATGAGCCCCCTTATAAATGAGGGTTATATTTACCCTGCTTTCAAAAAAGCAATAAAGTTTGAAAATCAAGGTGATTTAGAGCAGGCTTTTAAATTATATGAAATATGTGCTTTTAAAGGTTATTCTCGGGCAGAAAACAATTTAGGATTAATGTATCAAAAAGGTAAGTTTGTTTGTCAATCTTACCCCAAAGCTGTAAATCTATTTTATCAATCTTTTAAAAAAGGTAACTCATACGCGGCTTATAATTTAGCCCGTTTATTTGAAAAGGGTCTTGGTATTGAGGCTAATTTAATGCAGTCTTATAAAATGTATAAATTTGCTGCTTTAAGAGGGAATTTATCTGCCCAAAACAAATTAGGAGAAGCGTACTTGGCAGGAAAAGGTATGAAAAAAAATATAGTACAAGCTCGTTTCTGGTTTGGTTTAGCGTCATGCTATGGAAATACATCTGCAAAATCTAATTTATTAACACAGTTTATTAATAAATAATTTAATAACTAACTTGAGGTTATATGGGTCTTTTAGGTTAACTAATTAAGTTCTTGCTTTAAGAAGTTGATTTGTTTTTTTAAATCTATGCTAGAATTGCCTAATTAATAAAAAGACTTATATTTGTAGAAATAAGTTTTATCTGTGTTTATAAATTTATATAAGGTTTTAGTAAATGAAACTAATTATTATCATGCTGTTGTCTGCACTGGCTTTGCCAATAGTTGCTAGTGAATATAGTGAAAAATCAACGGCAATAAAAGTGATTAAAGGGATTGATACTTCTAGTAACAATCCATATTTTGATTTGGATGAAGATGGTATTGCAGATCAGCTTGATTTTTGCCCAAATTCTACCTTAGGGTTTCCAGTAAATAGGCATGGTTGT
>CAZJWQ010000240.1:0-1915 GCA_964549645.1 uncultured Piscirickettsiaceae bacterium
TATAAAAAAATTATTATCTTACCATATTTATATCTTTTATTTTTGAAAATGGTATCAAACCAAAAGGAACTGTTGAGAAAAAAACTGCAGCTGGAGCTTTGCCCCTCCAGAAATATGCAGCTCCATGGCCAAGCTGTGCATTACCAGCGAGCGACAACGGCGTCAAATGTTTCAAATGCTCCAACTAATTCACCAGCACCGTAAACTTTAATATCAATTCGACCATTAGACATTTCGCCAATTAATTCAGCTAGCCTGTTTGCTCCTGTACCTAAACCAGGGAAGTTTTTTGGCCAGGTAGTAACCATTTTCCAATTTATAGTTTCTGCTTGTGCTGGAGCAGCAACAGAAGAAGTGGTTGATTCTTGTTCATTTTTACCACAGGCACTTAATGCGGTTACTGCAGCAGCCCCTGCAATAGCTCCAATAAAATTACGCCTTTTCATAGTTAGACCCTTAAATCAAAGTTAAATCAAAGTTAAATTAAAATTATCCTTCACAAGCCTTACAATTACGTTTTTGGTTGAGTATTTGTGCTGCATTCATGCTGTGCTGATAATACAACGCTTTTATACCTAATCTCCAAGCAGACACATACAAATTATTTATTTCTTTTACTGCGGTGTCTGGGTGTACCATTACGTTTAAAGATTGTCCTTGGTCAATGTAAGTTTGCCTAGTTGCTGCTTGCTCTATAACGCTCATTTGGTCAAGCTCTGGGAAAGTTTTAAATACTTCTTTTTCGTGGTCGCTTAAAAAGCCTAAATGTTGTACAGAACCATCTCGGTTACGAATATCTAACCATACTGCTTTAGTGTTTTTACCTTTTTCTGCTAACAATTTTTCTAAAAAAGGATTTTTAATGGTGGTTTTTATTTTAGCAATATCTTTTACATAACAGTTTGACCAAGTCGGCTCTATACCTTGCGAAACCTGCCCTAAAATAAAGGCTGATGATGTAGTAGGAGCTATGGCATTTAAGGTTGCATTACGCCTACCATAAGACTCCATTAGGGACGGCGTACCGAATTGTTGTGCCAATTGAGTTGATGCTAAATATGATTTATGCTTAATTAGTTTAAAAACTTCTAAATTTAATTTAGCGGCATCTCTACCTTCCCATGATTTCATTTTAGACTGTAAGAGTGAGTGCCAGCCTAAAACCCCTAAGCCTAATGCTCTATTTTTTTTAGTAAAATTGTAAGCTTTTTCCATAAACTTAAAAATGAAATTGTCAGCACTTTCTGTAGAGTCCCTATAAACTTCTAATTTTGTTAAAAATTCTGTAGTAACCGCATCTAAAAAGTATACCAATGTTTCAACCGCATCAGTGTCTTTCCATTTATCATAGTGTAGTAAGTTTATAGATGATAGTACGCAAACAAATGACCACTTATCATTGGTAGGTAACATTATTTCAGTACATAAATTACTATTATGTATCTTCAAACCGTTGTCTTTGTAAGCGTCTACAGTATAATTATTTGCATTATCAGTATAAAATATGTACGGATAACCCATCTCACCCCTACGCTGTAATACCTTTGCCCATAGTGTACGCTTATCCGTATCCCCATCAATCATTTGTTGCATCCACTCATCGGTTACAGTTACGCCATGAGTTAATTCCTGTATTGGATTGCCTTCCGTACCTATGTCTAAAAACTCATTTGCATCAGGGTGTTCAAGTGGCAAATAAGGGGCAAACCTACCACGACGTACCGAACCTTGGCTCACAACATCAACCATAGACTCAAATAGTTGCATAAAATGTACTGCACCTGATGAATGCCCATTGTTTTTTATTGGCATACCTCTACTTCGTAAATTACCAAAGTAAGCAGAAGTGCCACCACCTACTTTAGACATCATGCCTACTTCTGCTTGAGTATATAAAATATCGCCAATATCATCA
>CAZJWQ010000241.1:0-1912 GCA_964549645.1 uncultured Piscirickettsiaceae bacterium
AGCTTAAAAGCCCTAGTAAAAAAACAAGCACGGATTATAACATATAATTAAAACTATTCAATCTTTAATAAAAAATGTAATTTTAGTGCCTCCTAAGTAAAGCACACCAACCCTTACATCCCCTACGCAATAATAAAAACAATATACATGCATTACTTAAATTGTTATTTAAGACCTAGATCTTGCAAGCAAGTATGCACAATATAGCACAAGCTATATACATGCTCGCTTGCAGGATCTAGGTAAAACTATTTTTATCTAAAAGCAAATAAATACTTAGTTTCAAAAGCTCTTTTAGCAAAATGCATTGTACGCATCGGACGCCACATGATAGTGTCAGTTTCTGTACGCTTAGTAAATATGCCATGAGATAAAGTATCAACTATACAAAGAATTCTATGCGGGAAAGCCTCAAATTCATTATTACCTTGTAACTCTTGCCAAAGGTTATTGGCAGAAGCCACTGCTTGTAAACCGGCAGAATGAGCTTGTTTTGCTTGCCATTTAGGGCCAGGAAAACTACCAGAATCCCCTGCCACATAAGTAGCTTTTAGGCCTTCAACTTGGCAAAATTTATTAGCTACTATTAAACCACCTTTCGATTTAGGTAGTTCTGAATTAGCAAGCCATGCAGGGCCTGTTCTGCCTGGCATAAATAAGTTCAAATCAACAGGAATTTCCCCACCTTTAGTTATAATTTTATTTTTTTCAAATTTTAATATTTTATGCCCCAGATGAGTCTCGATGCCTTTTTCAGCCATCATTCCTAATAATGCTTCGGGAGCATCAGGTCCCAACCTAGCAGCTGGTCTTTTAGTCTTACTTGGGTTATAAAAGACAAGTTTGAATTTATCCCTACGTTTTTCACGGCGTAATTGAGTGTCTATACCAAATAAAAATTCAAACATAGGCCCACCACGAACAGCAGCCTTTTCTTTTGGGTTACCAGAAAAACCTATTGCAATTGTTCCCCCCGTCATTTCTGCTAAGCGTTGTTTTATTTGCTCAGCAACTGCCACACCTTTACAAGGAATAATGGCATGCTCAAGCCCAGGTAATTTATTTAAAAAACGACCTCCTGTACCAATTATTAAACCATCATTATCAAAACTGCCTTTATCGGTTATAATAGTACGTCCACCATTAGTAATACTCTCTACAGATGCTTGAATAAAATTGACATTTTGCCTGTTAAAAAAATTATTTAAGTTTCTGGTAATATCATCCCCCGTTTTTAAACCAGAAGGAATCCAAATTAAACTTGGTAAATAAACTAGGTGGTCTTGGGGGGAAATTACGGTAATTTGAGCATCAGGAAAGTTTTTTCTAGTTTGCTTTACCGCATCTAAAGCAGCAAAACCAGTGCCTAAAATAGCTAACCTTAGATCACTTTCTTTTATTTTTTTAGTAGTAATATTAGAATCTGCTAGTACAGATGAAGGTGCTAAAAGACCTGCTTTTACAGCCGTTATGGCTACCCCAGTAGCCAGTGTAGCCTTAAGAATAGTTCTGCGTTTAATTGTATCTTTCATAATTGCTGTCATCCATATTAAAATTTTATTAAAAAGGTTAAATGATTTTGCCCAAACAAACTTTACTCCCTAAATTTTATAAAAGATAGAATTTTATGCAAATGAAATAGATTAATGACTATATAAATTTTGTAATTAATTGATAGTAAAATGTTTTTGAATAATTAAGAAAGCCCTGAACAATTAACTTGAAAGTCTAATGTATCAAAACTAACAATTGGTATTAATTTAACTCCTTAAAAAACTTATTTTACTTACCAAATTTGAGAAAAGTCAAACTTTAATTCACACTCCTCAAACGATAATACCAAGGTCTCATTTTTGGCATCTTTTTTCTTTATTAATCGCCCATCATCAGTTAACCTAAATACTTTCGCAAC
>CAZJWQ010000242.1:0-1904 GCA_964549645.1 uncultured Piscirickettsiaceae bacterium
CCTAAACAAAAAGTTATACAAATAATAGGTGAGCGTAAAAATGGCTATGGCATTACTGACCAAGTAGTTGAGAGAATACTAGCAATACCTGAACCTGTTGGCTTGGTTATTTCTGCAGACCAAGGATCTAGTGATGAGTTAAGAATAAAAAAACTGAAAGAGCATAATATAAATGTTTGTATTACCGACCATCATCAAATACCTATAGAAGGTGTACCAGCAAGTGCCATTTGTACTGTAAACCCACAACAAAACAATTGTAATTATGATAAAAATATTGCAGGTTGTTTTGTAATTTTTTTAGTTATGAGCCAAGTTAGAGCAGAGCTTATAAAACGTAAATGTATACCTGAAAACAGCCCCAGCTTAAAAGAACTTACAACCAATGTTGCATTAGGAACAATTGCCGATAGTGTTAGCTTAAAAAGCATTAATAATAGAGCTATCATTAAATCAGGTTTAAATATTATTAATAAATTTAACCATGCTAGCTGGCAAGCTTTACACGCTTTAAACAATAACAATGAACAGCCAATAGATGCTCAATATCTTGCCTTTCAAGTAGCTACAAGGATAAATGCAGCTAGTAGGGTAAGCGATGTTACAACCGCATTTAATTTCTTAAATAGTAATGATTTTAATGATTCACAAGGTTTTTTAGATCAACTAGACCTAGATAATATAAACCGCCGTAAACAACAAGAATCTATGTTAGAACAAGCCAAAAATCATGCTAAAGAAATATTTAATAACCATAAATATAGCATGACCATAAAAATGGATGGTAATGCTGGTATTCAAGGCATTATAGCATCACGTATTGGTGAACAATATGGGCTACCTACTATTGCAATGACTGACTTAAAGAATAGTTTTTTTGCAGGTAGTGGCAGAGCAATAGTGTCTTCTATCGACTTACGTGAAGCCTTTCAGCAAATGTCAGAACAAAACTCTGAATTATTTAAATCAATGGGTGGGCATAAAGGTGCTGTTGGCTGCATGATTCCAGCAAAGTTTTTTAATGATTTTAGTGAGTTATTTGAACAAGCAATAAAATTACAACTGGGCGATAGCTCGCCTCTTTTAACGGTTGAAACTGATGGAGAGTTAGAGCCTTGGCAATTAGAACCTACATTAATTTATGAATTAAACCAACTAGAACCTTACGGAAGAGAATGGGAAAAGCCTTTGTTTTCTGGTGATTTTTTCATTGAAAGTATTAAAGTAGTTGGTAAAGAAAAAAACCATTTATCAATGAAATTATCACTAACAAATACTAAAAAAAGTATCAATGCCATTTACTTTAATTCAGTACAAAATAAGCAAACAACGTTTAGTATAGGAGATGAAATACAGTGCGCTTATCAACCTAGCCTAAATACCTATTTTGGTAAAACTACTTTACAACTTAAAATTCAAACGGCTAAAATAATATAGAAGTAAAAATAAGGTAAAATTTTTCAGGTTTTTTAGCTAAAAAATGGAAAATTTATAACTATTTTAATCCGTCATAAACTATGCAAAGGTTGGATAAAAGAAATATATATTTTCAAAGCCTAAGAAAAGTCTATAGGCTAGTATTAATTACTAAAGAGCTTATTTACCACGATAAGTGATACGGCCTTTTGTTAAATCATAAGGAGTTAACTCAACTTTAACTTGGTCTCCTGCAAGAATGCGTATATAGTTCTTACGCATACGCCCTGAAATATGAGCAAGTATTTCATGACCATTTTCTAAACGAACCTTAAATGTAGTATTAGGTAAAGTTTCTAAAACCTCACCATCAAATTCAATAACATCTTGTTTTGACATATCAATTTTTAGCTTAAAAGCCCTAGTAAAAAAACAAGCACGGATTATAACATATAATTATAACTATTCAATCTTTAATAAGTGATTGT
>CAZJWQ010000243.1:0-1899 GCA_964549645.1 uncultured Piscirickettsiaceae bacterium
CCCCAATTACCCGCTTTACGACCATTTATTTCTGCTCCATGTGCTTGTGCGGAGTCTTCTAACACTAATAGATTATACTCTTCTGCAATAGCATTAATTTCTTCCATAGGTGCTAATTGCCCGTATAAATGGACTGCCATAATTGCTTTGGTTTTTGCGGTAATAGATTTTTTTACCTGAATCGGGCATAAATTATAAGTCTTCTCATCTGGGTCAACTAAAATTGGCGTTAAGTTATTTTCTGTAATAGCGAGTATACTGGCTATATAGGTATTAGCTGGCACAATAACTTCATCACCATCTTTTAATTTACCTAGTTCTTTCCATGCTCGTAAAGTTAAGATTAAAGCATCTAACCCATTTGCTACGCCAATACAATGTTTTGTTCCACAATAGTCTGCAAACTCTTGTTCAAATTTTTTACATTGTTCTCCTTGAATATACCAGCCAGAATTAATTACCTTATCGAACGATCTTTCAAACTCTGTACGATATGGTTCGTTAACTTTTTTTAAATCTAAAAATGGAATTTGTTTATCTTTTTCTTCTGTAGTGTTTTTAATTTTTAAAAAACTATCAACACTCATAGTTAATGTAGAGTTTTTTAAAAACTTTTTATCTCTGGTTATTATTTTTGCACCAACAGTTTTTGCTGATAACTCTATTAGATAGTCTTCACTATCATCTTTAAATAATTTATCATTAATCTCTATATATGATGGTGTTTTAACAAATTTTACATTTTTATAGAAGGTATTAAGTGTATTCTTTACATCTTCTCTTGTAACCTGAAAGCCGCTTGCAATTTTTTCTTTGTATAAAACATATTCAATATTATCAATTTGTGATACTGATAAAAAAAACGCTGTACTGCTGCTACTGGTTAGTTCTTTTAAAATATTAATTGTTTCAGGGAATTTATCTATTCTCGGCACTAATATATCTAAAATTATTTGGTTGTCTAATATAATCTTATTCATACTTAGCCTTTCTACCCTCATACCATATTTCTTTATCTGTTTTGTTTACTGATTCATACTTATAGTCTTCGGGCATGCCAAGCATAATCGCTTTTATTAATTCGTCGCCACCCAAGCTAGCACTTAACTTATCAAGTGTTTCATAGGTTTTTTTTTCCTGTTCTTTAATATCATCTAAAGCACTATCTTCTATATAGACGACCACTTTATCAGTTTTTAAATTAAGCTTATCAAGTTGTGGAAGCATAAAGTGATTATTTTTTCTAATAGCTTCTAGTCGCATGTTGTTCTCCTGTCTTCTTTAAGTGTATATTTATCCCTTCTTCCTTCAAACCATATCTCTCTATCACTTTTGCTACTACCCTAATCCAAAGATAGGAATTGGATATATAGTGCTAGCCCTTGTCCACTAGGCGTTTGCGAAAAATCTTAGCTTCACCCATAGGTTAAGCGGGCATTTTTCGTGAATGCATAGTGGGTAAGGGCTGGTACTAGATGCCAATTTCCTATTTTTGGATTAGGGTACTATCTTCATAGCTATAATTCTTTGGCATATTTTTTAATTTTAACTCCAAAACTCATCACCACCTAACTCTTCATTCAGTTTTTTTAATTGTTTTACCGTGTTACTGGTAATATCCTTGTTTTTTATAAATTTGAACCTTCATAGCAAATACCTCTTGTATTTTTGTTTTATAATCAAGTATTCGCTTTTCTTATAGTTGAAATAATAATTCAACTCATCCTCTGCAACAATAGTGGCACCAAATCTTTTATGGAATGCAATAACCCGTAAATTTTCTTTGCGAACATCAAAATGTGAAAAAGAAAAGTCTAATTTATTAAAACCAAACTCATACACCAATAATGCTGACTCAATTGCAGTTGTTCTTGGAGCTTCGTCAATAATAATCCAACT
>CAZJWQ010000244.1:0-1898 GCA_964549645.1 uncultured Piscirickettsiaceae bacterium
CCTAAACTATAAAGTTTTGCCCTTTTTTTACCTGCATTTACATCTAGCTCTATATCAACAGTTACAAATTCTCCCCTAAAAAAACTGGCTATAGCATCTAGCATTAGATCTATACCTTGATTTTTTTGGGCTGAAAGCCAAATTCGGCAAGGCATGTTATTATCATCAAAATCTACTTTAGCGGTTACGCTAGGTTTTAATGCATCAATTTTATTGTAAACCAATAATTGTGGCACCTTTTCTGCTCCAACCTCTTTAATAACATCCATTACATCATTAATTTTTTCTTCTCTGTAAGCATCTGCAGCATCAACTAAGTGGATTAATAAATCTGCTTCACTAGTTTCTTCTAAGGTTGATCTAAATGCTGCTACTAAATCATGTGGTATATGACGAATAAAACCAACTGTATCAGCAAAAATAACTGAGCCTGCCCCAGGTAAATGAACTTTTCTTAAGGTAGAGTCTAAGGTTGCGAAAAGTCTATTTTCGGCATAAACTCCAGCCTTAGTTAGTTGATTAAATAAAGTTGATTTACCTGAATTGGTGTAACCTACTATGGCTATAGTAGGTAGTGCTGATTTCTTTCTTGATTTTCTTCCAAGATTACGCTGTGATCTAACTTTAAGTATTCTATTTTCAAGCTGTTTTATCTTACCTTGAATTAAACGTCTGTCTGTTTCTAACTGTGTTTCACCTGGCCCTCTTGCACCAATCCCACCTTGTCTATCAAGATGTGTCCAACCTTTTACTAAACGTGTAGACATTCTTTTTAATTGTGCTAATTCTACTTGCAGTTTTCCTTCATGCGACCTAGCTCTTTGAGCAAAGATATCTAAAATTAAACCCACCCTATCTAAAACTTGGCATTCTAACAATTCTGATAAATTGCGTTCTTGTGAGGGAGAAAGAGCATGATTTACAATTACAACATTTGCACCATGCATCTCTACTGCTAAGCGTACTTCTTCTGCTTTGCCTTTACCTATAAAGTATTTAGAATCTGGAGATTGACGCTTTGTGGTTATTAGCTCGCTTACTTGAGCTCCTGCTGAATCAACTAGCTCATAAAATTCTTCTAAAATTTCACGGTCAGCTTCATGATAAAAATCAACATGAACTAAAATAGATTTTTCTAATTCTTGCTGTTTAAATTTGCCGAATAACTCCATTATTTATACAATCTCAAATTCTTAATCCTAATCCAAAAATAGAAAATTGGCATACATTACCACCCCTTTCCTGTTATAGTTTTACAAAAAATACCCACTTAAAAGAAGCTTTGAATATATGGTGAAGCTAAGGTTATGGCTTAGTCTTTATCTACAGGTGGTTCTTGCTCATAACTTTTAGGCTCTTTAACAGGAACTATCGTAGATATAGCATGTTTATAGACCATTTGTGTTACGTTACTTTTTAATAGCACAACGAACTGATCAAATGAATCAATTCTTCCTTGTAATTTTACACCATTTACTAAATATATAGCTACACTAATTTTTTCTCTACGTAATGCATTTAAATATGGGTCTTGAATTGGTAAAGCTTTTGCCACTTTGGAATTCTCCTTAAACTATAAATGAGATATAAACACCTCTAAAAACCTAAGCACAATTTATAAAACGCATAAAACACACTTAATACCTTTAAAAGGTGCCCATATTGTATATTCATTATTAATACTATCACATCAACATCTAAAAAGTAAGATTAGGAACAATACTATTCAACCTTTAGTAATGCTTACCCATATTTTAGATAGCTTAAACTTTTATTCAGGTAGATAAAATGTAACTATACTTACCATAAATTAATTAAAGAGTAGCTTGACACGTTTTTGGAGTGATACCATTTTCAAAAATAAAAGATATAAATATGGTAAGATAATAATTTTTTTA
>CAZJWQ010000245.1:0-1891 GCA_964549645.1 uncultured Piscirickettsiaceae bacterium
AACATCTAAACAACCCTAAAAATCAACAACTAATACATGACCTATGGGTTTTGCAGTTTTTTGAAATAATAGCTAAATCCTGCAAGTAATTGCACGCATAAATAGTTTAGAATTTGCCAAAATTGATAAGACATCAGATGCATTAAGGAAGAGCTTTAAAAAAACCTGCTTTTAAAACAGTATCTTAAAGGCTAACGTTTTCCAAAAAATGACTAACAGAATTATTAGGAATAGGATTAGGGCGGTTAATATAGTAACCTTGAAAATGACTTGGATTCATTAAACTTAACATCTCATACATTTCTTTGTCTTCAATGCCTTCAATAACTATCGAATAACCCATTTCTGATAAATCTAAGATCAGACCTTCAATAACTTTAGCGGTACGTGACTTTTGAAATGCCGCTCTAGCTAATGAAATATCAAATTTTATAATATTAACAGGCAAGTATGCCAAATAACTAATGGAAGAATAACCGCTACCAAAATCATCAAGTGCAACCTTAAAGCCTTTTGATTTAAACTTTTCTATAATGTTAGAAACTTTGTCTAGTTGAGTAATTAATGTTGTCTCAGTAATCTCTATAACCACTTTATAGTCTTTTAACAACGGAATAAACTGATCAAACCAACCCAGAACACCCTTAGTTAAAATTGCTTCTGCGGAAAGATTAACGCTAATTCCTGAACCTTTATTAACTAAACCAGCTTGTAATGCTTCAAAAGATTTTTGAATCACCATTTTATCAAATTGAACCATCATCCCCGTTCGTTCAACGATTGCCATGAATATATTAGGATAAATTATTTCTCCATTTATATTCAACCTTGATAAAATCTCAAAATAATCTATTTTTTGAGTATCTAAACTAAAAATAGGTTGGAAATAAAGTTCAAGACCTTCGCCTGTTTTAACCATTTCAAGTAATTTATTAACATTTTCGAGCTTAAGCTCCTCTGATGTCGCTGAGTGTTTAACTGGGTCAAATACAATTGTTTTAGAGTCTAAGCTAGTCTTCGCAATGTACATAGCAATATCTGCATTACGAATGATAGAGGTGGGGTTAAAATTAAATTTATCATGTTCGCCATAATAAGATAAACCAATACTGATACTTAAAGGTTCTTGAACATTAATACTACTTGTTGGAAAATTAGCGACTTCTTTTACCAACTTTTTCATTATTTTTTGAGCTTGGTTAATCGATTTATTTTCAAAAATAATTGCAAATTCATCCCCTCCTAAACGAAAAAAACGCCCATGTTTGGCGACTACTTTTGTTATTTTTTCTGCTACAGATTTAAGGACTTTATCTCCCACTTGATGACCATAAGTATCATTAAAACTTTTAAAATGATCACAGTCGAGAATACAGAAAACAACTTCTTTTAATTTATCTTGCTGAACTTGTTTACGCACTTTTTTCCAATAAACCTCAAATCCATGTCGATTATCAATCCTTGTTAAAGCGTCCGTATGTGCAATTTTTTGCAGTTCATCATTCGCATCGACAAGAGCTTCAGTTCGTTTAATTACAAGCTTTTCAAGCCCCACATTTGCATTTTTTAGCGCAGTTTGCTTTTGTTCTAAAACATCAATTAATAAATTAAACCTTTCACCTAAATTATCAACCTCACTGCGTTTAAGAGGGTTAATATTATCCATAAAGGTTAATCGTACTTGCATGTGTCCTTGCAAGATTTGCTCAGCTACCCCAGCAATTTTTTCAACAGGAAGAATCATTCTATTCCGTAATAAACGATAAAAATAAAGAAACATTAATAGTAAAAAAACAACTGGAAGAACGCTCATTAAAAACTGTAGAATAAACGTTTTTTTTATCTCATGGGTGGCAATATTTATTTTTACTGCCCCCAAATACTCATCTAA
>CAZJWQ010000246.1:0-1873 GCA_964549645.1 uncultured Piscirickettsiaceae bacterium
TTGTTATTATTTTTGAAGGTAGAGATGCGGCAGGTAAAGGTGGTACTATAAAACGTATTATGGAACATTTAAACCCCCGTGGCTCACGAATTATTGCTTTAGATAAGCCAAGTGATATTGAAAAGGGTCAATGGTATTTTCAAAGGTATATAAACCATTTACCTACATCTGGCGAAATGATTTTTATGGACAGATCTTGGTATAATCGTGCTGGAGTTGAAAGAGTTATGGGCTTTTGCTCAGCATCTGAGTACAATCAATTTATGCATCAAACCCCAGAATTTGAACGTATGTTAACCTCTAGTGGTATCCATTTAATAAAACTTTGGTTTTCAGTAAGCCCGAAAGAACAGCTACGTCGTTTTAATGCTCGTAAAAATGATCCTTTAAAACAATGGAAATTAAGCCCTATAGACTTAGCGTCTTTAGATAAATGGGATGACTATACAAAAGCTAAAGAAGATATGTTTTTCTATACTAATACACACGAAGCTCCTTGGTCCATTGTAAAGTCAAATGATAAAAAAAGGGCTCGTTTAGAAACCATGCACTATATATTAAATTATTTTGATTATGACGAAAAAAGTGAATATTTACCCCTTACTGACCAGCTAATTATTAGTTCTGGTGACGATATATTTAAAGAAGATTAGGAGAATTACCATGGAAGAAGAAGAAGATTATTCAAAACATGCAAAAAAAATTGTTGTAAGATTTAAAAAAATGCTATCTGAAGAACTAATTGAAAATATTGGTGATGAACGCTTTGAGGAGTTAGAAATGATAATTTCAGCCTCTATAGGGGTTACTTACTCTCAAGCCAAACGAAAAGCGGCTAAAGAGATAGAAAAACTAGCCTGTAAAATTAGAGCTCAATCTCAAGTCGGTCTAGATTTATAAATTAGAGGTTATAAAAACTTTAAAGATACCCTTTACCCTAAGCCAAAAATGTAAATTAAATCTATTTTTGAATTAGGGTTTAGGGTTATTTACATCTTGTCTAAAGTTAAACTAAATTCTTCAACTTTTTGCCAATTTGTATACTCTATATCGGTCATAGGGTCGGTTGGTCCTTTGGTTATTTTCATTATATTTCTAATAATAAACCTTTCTAACATAGTATATTTTTGAAACTTTATTGCGCCTGCAAAAATAGCTAAATGCTGTGGTTGCCATTGCGTTTTCTTTATAAACTTTTTTAAGTACCTATTAGTTTCAGGAACATCTTTACCTTCTTTTCTAGCGGTAGCATTTACCGAGAAAAATGCATTTGGTTTAGAATTTATTAATTGTTTATTAGCCTTAACAAAACTTTGTATTTTCTTATTATGCTTGCCGTATTTAATACTAGAGGCAATTATTATTTTATCAAATATGCTTAAATCGACAGTTTTTATATCATTAATTGCTATTAAAGTAACTTTGTTGTCTTTTTTCTTATTATCTTTTTTCTCTAACAACTCTTGTAATCGTAAACATATTTTTTGGGTTTGCCCATACATGGATGAATAAACCATTACAATATTTTTCATATCATTTTCTTTCATATCATTTTCCTAATTAATTTTGGTGCAGAGTTTAAGGCAACCCTGAGCAACTAACTTGAAATTCTGTGAGCCTTCTAGCCCATCAATTCTAGGCATGTGTTGCAGGCAATAGCTAGCTATTGTCAAAACACATAACGACGAAGTGATGGGCTAGAAGGCTCACCCTACGGGGCTTAGCCAAGTTTTACACACCGTCGTTAACATTTTTTACAATAGCTAGCTATTCTTACAAAATGTTGCCTAGGTGTGTAAAACTTGGCGTTGCCAGAATTCAAGTTATACCATTTTCAAAAATAAACTAAACTAATTCTATCCACTCTCTACTA
>CAZJWQ010000247.1:0-1829 GCA_964549645.1 uncultured Piscirickettsiaceae bacterium
TAATTAAGGTACGAGAGCGTTTAATTTCATCAGGAAGTTCTGTATGAATGACCATCCATTTGCCCAATATTTACGAATCTTAGGTAAAGGTCCTAAAAGCCGCCGTTCTTTAACTTTGCAAGAAGCAGAAGAAGCTATGCAAATGGTTTTAGATGAAAAGGTGAGTGATAAACAGCTAGGGGCTTTTTTATTACTAATGCGTGCAAATGGTGAAACAGAAGATGAGTTACAAGGCTTTATTACTGCTATTAGAAGAAAATTTATAAACCTAAAAGCAAATAATAATATTGACCTTGATTTTTCAGCCTATGCAGGTAAATGGCGTTATCCCCCTTATTTTTTATTAGCCATTAAACTACTTATAAAAAATGGTTATAAATCCTTAGTACATGGCGACTCAGGGCAGTTTGATAATCGCCAATATATTGAACAATATTTACAAGATTTAGATTTTATTCAAGCAAAATCTATCGGTGAAGCAACTGAACTTGTGGCGCAGTGTTTACCTGTTTACTTACCTTTACAAAATTTTGCCCCACAATTACGCAACATATTACATCTTAAAGAAGAATTAGGTGTGCGAACTGTTTTTAACACTGTGGTTAAACTACTAAACCCCTTAAATTCAGCTAATTGTATCCAAGGAATTTATCATAAAGGGGTAGAAAACTTACATCATAGTGCTTCTTTTTTAAATGGCTGCCAGAGAAATTTAGTATTTAAAGGTGAAGGAGGAGAGCCTGAAATTCGCCCTGATGCTTTAACAAATTTATACTTTTCAGAACATGCTTCAGAACATACTTCAGCACAGACCAAGCATACTTTTACTGAAAATAAATTTACTGCTATTGTGACAAGAAACACTCGCCCAAAACAGTGGGATGTAGAAGATTTACTGGCACTTTGGCAAGGAGAAAAAGCAGATGATTACGGAAAGTATACAGTGATTGCGACAACAGCGGTATCTTTAATGTTAACAGATTCTATTAGTAGTGATTTAGCATTAACAAAAGCAGAAAAGTTTTGGGCAAGCCGACACCATTGAATATTGGCATAATAATTCTTTCAGGAGGCAAAGGCACTAGGGTTAATGGGCAAGATAAAGGCTGGTGTTTATATCAAGGAGAGCCTTATATTAAAAAGGTATTAAAACAATTACAGACCCAAGAGCAAGCCCTTGCTGATAATTTTACTATAACAATAAGTGCCAATAGAAATTTATCTGCCTACCGACAGCAAGGGGTAGAAGTTGTTGCAGATTTACGAAAAGATTATTGTGGGCCTTTATCTGGCATAGAGTCTGTTATAAAAAAAAACAAAAATAGTCATATTGATCGTTGGATTATCTACCCAGTTGACTCTGTTCATGTTCCTAATAATTATTTAAGTTTAATGTCAAAGTTAAGTAAAAATCAAACCTCTTATATAGTGCAAGATGAGCAAGCACATTTTGCTCACCTATCAATATCAAATCTTCATCAATCTAGCCTGTCTGATTATTTAAATACAGAGCAACGCTCAATAAAAGGCTGGTTAAAACAGGTTAATGCAACGCCCTTAACTCTTTGCTTAGAAGGTGAAACTATCAGTAATTTCAATAGTTGTTGAGGGAAATTGACACTATTAAAATAATAACTAATATTGCTGAAATACCTTGCCATAACAAAACGGGATTTCGTTGCATTAATGGCTCATCATCCGCATTAATAAAACTATCTTTAGGTGTTTTTAAGTCGTGAATAAATTCTGATAATAAACCATATCTTTTTGCAGGGTTTGCAGAGCAACCTTTTTTTAACGCATTATCTAGCCATGTAGGAATATCTGGG
>CAZJWQ010000248.1:0-1798 GCA_964549645.1 uncultured Piscirickettsiaceae bacterium
ATTGCCATTTTGAATGTACCTATTAAACTAGCTTCCATGCTCTAGCGAGAGAGGGCTTAAGATTGATTGCAGTATTTTCTAAAGGATTGTATATCGCGATACAGCCAAACTTCTATTTAAGGTATTATAGAAGCTTAGACTGCTAATTTACAAGGATAGCTATTTTGAACTTTCAGTTAAGTGTGCTGAAAAATAATTTGCTTGGGATTGCAAGCTACTTGTATAAGTAGTACCACTAGTAAATTCATTGGCATTAATATTAGCACTTTCTACCGAATTTCTACTATTAACTGTTTGACTCATTACGATATCAGAGTAGTCAGCTTTAACTGCACTGCTTTGTGATGATAAAGTTACGGTAGTATTACCTGCTGAGGAAGTTTGTGGTGCAGTCCTACCTAAGTCTTGCTGTGCCTTATCAGTATTATTTAAATTATTTACTTGGGCATAACCAAATTGAGCTGCCGATGCTAATGCAGGGTTTATATTACTCATTTTGTTACTCCTTTTCGTATAAAAAAATTACTTACTTGTATTAAAGCACTAATTAACCTGCTAAGTCAAGTTTTATTTTGGATGTGGTGTAGGAAAATAACTGCGGGTTCCTAAAAATTTAGAGTTTTAATGCAAGTTTTTAATGTTAATGATGTCTTAATATTTCTTCAATAGTTCTCTATTGCTAATCAGTATCAAACTCATTTATACTAGCAACAAGTTCTTGAAGTATTCAACAAGCTTCAATATCTTTTTATTTATTGTTATGTTTTTGGAACAGGCACCTCCTCCTCAGCTTGTTCCACCTTTTTTCTATCCAAACAACCTACATGTCTTGCTTGTAATTATACGCTATGTTATCATTTATAAAACTCTCGGGGTGCTTTAAAAAATAAAATAAGCTGAGATAGCTGTTGCTAATCCCGTTGAACTTGATCTGGCTAGTACCAGCGTAGGGAAGAGTTGTGTACCAATATATTTACACCTAAAATTATATATCATTGTGCCTTCTGTTCTTATGCCTAATTTAAATAAAAATATAAAATTGAGAATATAACATGGCAACATTTAAAAATTCATTACCTGCATCAAACGATATTTTAACCACAGCACCTTTGCCCGCCTCTAAAAAAATCTATATTTCGGGAGAAATTTTTCCAGATATTAAAGTTCCTATGCGTGAAATAACTTTAACTAATGATGATAAAGTGGTGGTTTATGATACTTCTGGGGCTTATACCGACCCTGATATTAAAGTTGATGTTGTGCAGGGTTTAGAAGAAATTCGTAAAGATTGGATTACTAAACGTGGCGACGTTGAAGAGTATAAAGGCCGTGTAATTGATCCTCAAGATAATGGTTATAAAAATTATAAGCAGATGGAAACAGCAATTGCAGGTGCTTCTAGCTTGGTGCGTACACCATTAAGAGCAAAAAAGGGTGGAAATGTTACCCAATTGCACTATGCCCGTAAAGGTATTATCACCCCAGAAATGGAATTTATTGCAATTCGTGAAAATCAAAACAGAGCTATGTCAGAGCAGTTTTTATCTGATCCTGAAAGAGAATTTAGATTGCGTGGAGAACATCATGGGGCAAATTTGCCAAAAGTAATAACGGCTGAATTTGTTCGTGAAGAAGTTGCTCGTGGTCGTGCGGTTATTCCTTGTAATATTAACCATCCAGAACTTGAGCCAATGATTATTGGGCGTAACTTTTTAGTAAAAGTTAATGCTAACATTGGTAACTCAGCAACCACTTCATCTATTGCTGAAGAAGTTGAAAAAATGGTCTGGTCAACTCG
>CAZJWQ010000249.1:0-1788 GCA_964549645.1 uncultured Piscirickettsiaceae bacterium
GCACTGTTTACAAATAATTTTATTTGCGAGTCTTTATCTTCATAATAAGCAAACCTGCATACTGGGTCTATTTGGATGCCTGCACATTCTGTCAAGCTATTTAATAGAGTTGTTATATTATCTATTTCATCTTCGTTAAGAGGTTCAGGTAGTTGCTGTGAACTACCTGTATCTAATTGTGTTGCAAACCTACCAAACCAATCTTTAAAAGCTTCTTCATTGGTTAATATGGACTGCATTAGTTTTTGGGCTTGTTGCCAGCTTGCATTAGTAATCTGCCCAGGCATTGTATTGATCCAGCTTGGGTCTTGGTATATCTTTTGAAAGCCATGGGCTTCTGCTAAAGAATTGGTTTCTGCTAAATAATCACCAAAACTGTCCCAAATTTCTAAACCCTTATAACTTCTGTAGCCAAAAGAAAAAGTTAAGCAGTCATCGGTTAAACTTGTGCCATGATGTCCCCATAATGGCGGTATGTATAATAAATCTCCAGTTTCACAAATATAATCATCTTCAACTATAAAATTTTTCATTAACCTAATATCAAGCCCTTCAATATAATTTTGCGGGTTACAGTTTTGTGAACTTAATTGCCAGTTACGTTTACCTTTGGCTTGTAGTAAAAAGACATCATAGTTGTCATAATGAGGGCCAACATTACCACCTTTAGTTGCGTAGCTGACCATTACATCATCAAGCCTCCAATTAGGTATAAAGTTGAAGTTAGGTATTAAATCAGCAACTTCTGGAATTAATTTGTCCATGCCTTGTATAAGCAATGTCCAGTCTTTTTTAGGTAAGTTTTGAAAAGTGTCTTCGGTAAAAGGGCCGGTTTTTAAAGAATAGTCTGTGCTAGAATTCTGAATAATAATTCTACTTTCAACCTCTTCTTCTAAAGACAAACCTGCCAGCTCTTCGGGGCTTATTGGGCTTATAAAATTAGGAAAAGCATTTTTAATTAACAGTGGTTTTTTTTGCCAATATTCTTTTAAAAACAGTTCTGTATTAAAAGCCTTATTAAACATTTTACCTACCCTTTAATATAGTTAAAGCCAGTTCAATACTTTCGGCTTGTTGTTTGGCGTTACCTATGTAACTTGCAGGAGTCATTGCTTTTAAAGTTTGTTTAGCATCTTCAGGCATATCTAGGCTGTCTACAAAATCTTGCATTATTTGTTGGTTTACTCTACGACCACGGGTTAATTCTTTTAGTTTTTCATAAGGTTGTTCTATGGCAAAACGACGCATTACTGTTTGAATTGCTTCTGCTAATACTTCCCAGTTTTGGTTGAGGTCATCAGCCATTGCTGCTTCGTTTACTTCCAACTTATTTAAACCTTTTAGGGTTGCTGAAAATGAGATCATGCTATGCCCAACTCCAACCCCTAAATTACGTAAAACAGTAGAGTCAGTTAAATCTCTTTGCCATCTTGAAATAGGTAGTTTTTGCCCTAAATGGTTAAAAATTGCATTTGCCATGCCTAAGTTACCTTCTGAATTTTCAAAGTCAATAGGGTTTACTTTATGGGGCATAGTTGATGAGCCTATTTCACCAGCAATGGTTTTTTGTTTGAAAAAACCAATAGAAATGTAGCTCCAAATATCACGATCAAAATCAATTAAAATAGTGTTAAAACGTTGCATTACATGAAAGTATTCAGCAATATAATCATGTGGTTCTATTTGAATAGTGTAAGGGTTCCAAGCTAAACCTAAGTTTTGTACAAACTGTTGCGTTAATTCATACCAGTTAATGTCAGGGTAGGCGGCAATGTGGGCATTATAATT
>CAZJWQ010000250.1:0-1782 GCA_964549645.1 uncultured Piscirickettsiaceae bacterium
TCTCTACCCCCATAAGCATCGCCTATTTCAGGCAGGCTATGAGTGGTTATTTCTTTAGATATAGCCATGGCAATTTGTCTTGGGCGAGCTAAATTTCTAGTACGTTTTTTAGATAAAATATCAGCAATTCTAATTTTATAAAAATTAGCGACAGTTTTTTGAATATTTTCTAAGGTAATCATTTTTTGCTGTAAAGTTAATAAATCTTTTAAGGCTTCTTTAGCTGTTTGAGTGTTAATTATTTTCTGCGTAAATTGAGCAAATGCTCCCACTCTTTTTAAAGCACCTTCTAATTCTCTTACATTACCACGTAAGTGTTTAGCAATAAAAAAAGCTACTTCATCAGGCAATATAATATTAAACTCTGAGGATTTTTTCATTAAAATAGCTACTCTCATTTCAAACTCTGGCGGTTCTACCGCAATAGTTAAGCCCCAGCCAAATCGTGATTTTAAACGGTCCTCTAAGCCATCAACTTCTTTTGGAAAACGATCACTAGTTAAAATAACCTGCTTATTACCTTCTAATAAAGTATTAAAGGTATGAAAAAACTCTTCTTGAGACTGTTCTTTATTAGCAAAAAATTGAATATCATCAATTAATAAAGCATCTAAAGAACGATAAAAGCGTTTAAAAGCATCTATTTTATTATGCCTAAGAGCATTTACCATATCAGCTACAAAACGTTCTGAGTGTAAATATACGACTCTTGCATTTGGTTTATTTTTTAGTAAAGCATTACCTATTGCATGCATTAAATGGGTTTTGCCTAAGCCAACCCCACCATAGATAAAAAATGGATTGTAACTACCACCGATGTTATCAGATACTTGACGCGCTGCCGCTACAGCAAGTTGATTAGCTTTGCCTTCAACAAAAGAGTCAAAGGTAAAATTTACATTTAAATTATGCCTAATTGTTTGGCTTGCCTGCTGTTTGCCATTACTCTTTTGGGCTGTTTGTTTTGTGCCTGATCTATGTGTTGTTGTTAAAGGATTAGGCAATATATTATTGGTAGGTTGTGCGGTTCTTAATGCTTGTGGAACCGTAGTATCTTCTGGTTCATTTAAGCTATCTATTGAATATTCTCCCGCTTCTAAAGCAACAGTAGGCGTATTAACAGGCATAACAAAAGTCACAGCTTCTTCAATTTGAATTAATAGTTTCTTTTTAACCCATTCTAACACAAAGCCTGAAGGGGCTATTAAACGTAAAACATCTTTATCTTCTATTGCCTTGAGCGGCTGTATCCATGTTAAAAACTGTTGGTCATTTAAAGAAGATTGTAACTGTTTTTGTACCTGTGTCCAAAGTAGTGTATCCAAAGTTTTTACCTTAAAAATAAGTGTAACCTAAATCCTGCAAGTGCTTGCACACATCTGAGCTAAGCTATTAATTCGTATAGTAAATTTTAATTCTTCGGGAATATCAACAAGTATTCCGCTAGAATGAAAATTACTCTACAAATCAATAGCTTACGCCATATATGCACAGCCATTTGCAGGATTTAGGTGTAAGTTTACATGGACATTCCATGCATTATTTATTAAGAAGATTATAGCTGTGAATAACTTTAATTAAAAGCACAGCCTGTGGATAACTACCAAGAAAGCCCTGTGGATAACTACATAAAGATTTACATATCTACTTAATATAAATATAAAAATTTTCTATTCATATTTGTGTGAAAAAATTTTCTACTTTTGAATTAAGAGGGTTGCGGATTAGGGTTTAGGTTATAATTATTCTTTTACATAAAAACTAATAACTCTAATGCTGTGT
>CAZJWQ010000251.1:0-1772 GCA_964549645.1 uncultured Piscirickettsiaceae bacterium
GTTTCAGGTATTGCAGGGTGTATTGGGTGGTCTGGAGCTTGATGAGCTTGATCAAATAATTGTACGCTACGATCAACATGCCTAGCAGCTAATTGCACTTGGTTTATTAAACTGCTCCTAGTCATATGCTGTGAGCAAGATGCTGAAACTAATATGCCACCATATTCTACTAAACGTAAGGCTAGTTCATTAATTCTACGGTAAGCATCAGTACCAGAGCGAATATCTTTTTTACGCTTGATAAAAGCTGGTGGATCAATAATAACAATGTCAAACTTTTTAACTTCACTAATTAACATTTTTAAAGCATCAAAAGCATTACCTTCTAAAGTTGTTACTTTATTAGCAATTCCATTTAAAATTGCATTTTTATCTACACCATCTAAAGCTGTGGCTGATGAATCAACGCAAACCACTTCTACTGCTCCAGAAATTGCGGCCTCAATGCCCCAGCCACCTAAATAACTAAATACATCAAGAACTGTTTTGCCTTTAGCTAAGGCTTGTAAGCGTTTTCTTGCCATTCTATGGTCATAGAACCAGCCAGTTTTTTGCCCACTTTGTACAGGTATAATAAATTTAGCACCATTTTCTTCAAGAATAACTTGATCAGGTAATTTTCCTAATGCAACTTCTTCATACAGATCTAAACCTTCTAGGTTACGTATTGCTACATCATTACGATAAACTAATGCTTGTGGTTGAAATAAATTTTTAATCGTGGCTGTTATGTCACCTTTAACTTTTTCCATACCTGCGGTAGTTATTTGGGCGACAAAAACATCTGCATATCTGTCTATAATTAAACCTGGTAAACCATCAGCATCACCAAATACTAAGCGATAATATGGCTTGTCAAAGTTTAATTCCCTTAATGATAACGCAGTTTGTATACGTTTTTTAATAAAGGCTTGGTTAAATTTGGTTTTTATATTACGGCTAAGAATTCTGCCACAAATTAAAGTTTGCGGGTTAATATAGGCAATGCCAATGGCTTTAGAGTTTGCAGATTCTACAATTACTACTTCACCCGCTTCAAATTCTTTTAAAGGTGTTATCTTAGTATCTATTTCATTGCTAAAAACCCATGCATGACCTTGTTTAATTCTTTTTTCTTCATTTTTTTTTAATCTTAAGTTTTTCAATTTTTTATTAATACCTAAATCTTGCAAACACTTGCAGGATTTAAGTAGTCTCCTTTTCATCAGTTTCTATACGATTACGTCCATTCTCTTTAGCTTTATACAAAGCATTATCTGCTCTTTTATAAATACTTTTAAAGGTATCTTGATGTTGAAAAATTGCTATACCTAAACTGATAGTAATTTTTTTAGGTATTAAGTTAGTAGGAATATTTTCTACAGCTAGCCTCATTTTTTCTGCAAAAATCATAGAGCCTGCCAAATCTGTATTAAGTAATGTTATGGCAAATTCTTCACCACCAATACGGCAAAATTTATCTGTTTCTCGTAAATTATTATTTATACATTTAGTTAATTCAATTAAAACTACATCACCAATGTCATGCCCGTAGGTATCATTAATTTTTTTAAAATAATCTATATCAATTATGACTAATGCAAAAGAACTTTTATATCTTTTAGCATATTGAATATCTGCTACTAGCTGATTATTAAAGTAATGTCTATTATTTATACCAGTTAATTCATCTGTAATAACTAATTTTTCTAATTTTTTTCTGTATAAAATTTCTTGTGAAATATTGGTCATTAATAGCATAGTATGCTTTTCACCTAACATGCCAGTTATTT
>CAZJWQ010000252.1:0-1770 GCA_964549645.1 uncultured Piscirickettsiaceae bacterium
AAAGGTATTTATAAATTTATTTATAGCTGCGTAAATAAATAGTTTCAAATAGGCGTTTAGCAAAGTGTAATAAACGACATGGCGGTAGCATTATTGTTCTATTTTCTGTTCGTTTAATTAATACACCGTGCGAAAGAGTATCTACAATACAAATTATTTCGTGTTTAAATGCCTCAAACTGTGGTTGCTCATCTTGTAGCTCATTAATTAAATTATTTGCAGCTGATATTGCTTGTAAATCTGCCATGTGTGCTTGTTTTGCTTGCCAAGCAGGGCCGGGGAAGCTGCCAGAATCTCCTGCCACATAAGTTGCTTTTAAACCATCAACTTGACAATATTGGTTAGCTGTTATCATGCCTCCTGCTGATTGAGTTAAATTGGAATTATTTAGCCATTTAGGGCCAGTCATTCCTGGCATAAATAAAATCATATTGGCTGGTATTTCGCCACCTTCAGTAATTACCTTATCTTTTTCAAATTTAACTATTTCATGCCCAAGATGAGTTTCTATATCTTTTTTTGCCATCATTTTTAAAACTGCATCAGGTACCTTATCACCAAGTTTTTTACCTGGTTTTTCCATAGGGTTAAAAAATACTAATTTAAATTTATCTCTACGTTTTTGTCTACGCAATAAAGTATCTATACCAAATAAAAACTCAAACATAGGCCCGCCACGCATGGCAGATGGTTCTTTTGGATTGCCAGAAAACCCTATAGCTATAGTTCCCTCAGTCATGGCGTCAAGTTTTTGTTTTATTTGTTCAGCAGCTTTTATACCTTCACAAGGGGTTATTGCATATTCAATACCTGGTAGTTCTTTTATAAAACTACTGCCAGTTGCAATAATTAAACCATCATTTTCAAAATTACCTTTATCGGTTACAACGGTTCGCCCTGCATTTATAATATTTTCTACACTAGCTGCAATAAAATTAACATTTTGTTTTTTAAAAAAATTGGTTAAGTCTATTTTAAGATCTTTAGCCTGTTTTAAACCTGAAGGTATCCAAATTAAACTTGGTAAATAAATCATTTTAGCTTGTGGAGATATTACCGTAATATCAGCCGTAGGAGACTTTTTTCTAGTTTGTTTAATTGCAGTTAAAGCTGCAAATCCTGTGCCTAAAATAGTTATTTTCATTGTGCTAAATTCCTTGTTATTGCTTTTTAAAGTTGTCAATTATTAAATTTCTTTAATAATAAAGCTTTATTTAGATAAAGTATAATTAATTTTTATATTTAATACCTAAAGCCTGCAAGTAATTGTGCATATAGAGTGCAAGATATTGATTTGTAAAGTGAATTTTATTTAAGTGTAATACTTATTGATATTGCCGAAAAATAAAATATTGCTATACGCATCAATAGCTTGTGTTCTATGTGTGCAATTACTTGCAGGCTTTAGGTAATAGTATAAGTAATTATACAAATTTCATTTAAGGGGGGTATCGTTGGCGACAAATAATAAAAAAGGCAAAGCTAGCTTAAATGGAGAAGTGCGTATTATTGCAGGTAAATTTAAAGGGCGTAAATTACCCGTATTAAATGTTGCAGGTTTAAGACCAACCGCCAGTAGAGTAAGAGAAACAGTTTTTAATTGGTTGCAAACAGATATTATAGAAGCTAATTGCCTTGATGTGTTTACAGGTTCTGGCTCTTTGGGTTTTGAAGCTATATCTCGTGGCTCTAAAAGTGTAACTATGTTAGAAGTAGATGCTAATAATGCTATTGTGTTAAAGCAAAATAAAGCTAAACTGCAAATAAATA
>CAZJWQ010000253.1:0-1751 GCA_964549645.1 uncultured Piscirickettsiaceae bacterium
AACGCTGAATTATTAACAATTTAACTGTATCGATTTGCAGTACTAACGCCTGCATAACTTGCCGTAAATACAGAGTGTAGCGAAGCGAAACGGCGTATTTACGGTCAATGTTGATGCACTTGTTAGCACTTTAGAATGGAATTTCATCATCAAAATCTGAATTAGGAACGGATGAATTTGCTTTTTTTAGTAAATCTTCATTCTCCAGCAGGTAATCAACGCCATCAGCAGCCATTGTAAAAGTATAAAATTCATCATTCATATCTGAATCGATACCTTTTTCTATATACCCCAGCCTTTCTAATTTTATTGCAGCAAGCGCAAGTTCTCCATCAGCAACTCCTTTTAAACTATTAAATGCGCTCCAGACAGAAACACCATTTGGTGCGCCAGCATAGCTTTCAAGAACTTTCGCTAATAATCTATGCTCAATATCGCCCAACTTATAGTTGTATCCTGTTTTTTTACGTCTTTTCTTTAAAAGTTCTACATCCTGAGAAATTAAACCAATTTCAGCAACCTGCTGTTTTATTAACACACAGGGGTAATTTATAGCTGACAGAATATCATTATCTGTTCTGCTACCATCATAATCAGCAGGTGTTAACCCCAGCAAATCAGTTGGAAAGTGAAGCTCTATATCTCTTGGTTTTATAATAAAGCATCTTTCCTTGCCTAGCGTACCAACAAATAAACCGAGTTCAAATAATACATTGTCCCTAACAATGTATTTACTTTGATCTTTTATTTCAGCAATATCATCAGGAGTAAATACGAAAATTGCAAAATCCATTATTGCTGATTTTTCAACAAGTGAGTCTATGTTGCTTGTTGATAATTTAAATCCGTTTTTCCAAACCGTTACTTCAGCCTGGTGCTCAAGATTTACGTTAATTGCATCAGCAACATCTAGGCTTTCTACGGATGAAGCAATAAAGATTCTTGGTTTTCTCACATTATTCTCTTTTTATTGTTGTGCTAACGCTTAAGCTCACTTGATTTTGTGAAGCGCAGCGTAACAAAATTCCAGTGCAGCGCCTTGTTATATTTTTTTATTTGCAGGAGTATTTGTTAAATTTAACAAGCGCTCACTTCGCCATACTCTAATTACATGAATAGATTTTTCCTCTTTTAAATAAACGATACGAAAAGGAGGGTGAATTAATTCACGAATATTGTTTTCGTTAAATTCAGGTACCTTGCGACCAATTTCTGGGTTTATTGGTATGGTTTCAATATGTTTAATTATTTTTGTAACAAACTCAACTCCTATTTGCGGTACACCTTCATTAAGATAGTATTCTTTTATTGCTTCTAAATCATTAAGCGCTGAGTCAGATATTAATATTTTCAAATATTGATACCTAATTTTCTTTTTACATCATCAATTGTTTGCACTTTACCTTCTTGTACTTCCAATAAACCCTGTGCGATGGCTTTTACAAAAGCGCGCTCTTCTTCATGGCTTTCAAATTCTTCTAAGCCTTGCATAACTGCTATGCCACGACCCCTGCTAGTAAGTAATATGGGACGATGAGAATCTTTTGTTTGATTTGCAATTTTTCCTGGATTTACTTTGAGGTCAGACAAAGAAATAATGTCTTGGGAGAATAGTGTTTTCATATGCTGAAATCCTTACAGGTGCTGTTAACTGGTATTAATTATAGCACCTGTAGCATGGGTTTCAATGAAAAATATAACGCCTTGCTCAGCGGCAGTTTAAAGTGGCACGTTTTTGCGAATGCAAAAAA
>CAZJWQ010000254.1:0-1728 GCA_964549645.1 uncultured Piscirickettsiaceae bacterium
AAATATAATAGTTAAAATTGAAGGCTGAATTTATAGATTATGCAAAGGTCTCCCTTTGAAAGCTAGATATAGCAAGGCTTTGATTTTAGGCGAGAGTTGCTGAGCAAGCACTTAATTAGTTAACCTAAAAGACCCATATAATCTCAAGTTAGTTGTTGAATTATTTATTAATAAACTGTGTTAATAAATTAGATTTTGCAGATACATTTCCATAGCATGAAGCTAAACCAAACCAGAAACGAGCTTGTACTATATTTTTTTTCATACCTTTTCCTGCCAAGTACGCTTCTCCTAATTTGTTTTGGGCAGATAAATTCCCTCTTAAAGCAGCAAATTTATACATTTTATAAGACTGCATTAAATTAGCCTCAATACCAAGACCCTTTTCAAATAAACGGGCTAAATTATAAGCCGCGTATGAGTTACCTTTTTTAAAAGATTGATAAAATAGATTTACAGCTTTGGGGTAAGATTGACAAACAAACTTACCTTTTTGATACATTAATCCTAAATTGTTTTCTGCCCGAGAATAACCTTTAAAAGCACATATTTCATATAATTTAAAAGCCTGCTCTAAATCACCTTGCTTTTCAAGCTTTATTGCTCTTTTGAAAGTAGGGTAAATATAACCCTCACTTATAAGGGAGTTAATTAAGTTGTTAGAAGGTATTTTTTTATAGGGAAGAACTACTAGGATAACCCTGTCAGGAATAGTATAGTTGCTAAGTAAAGTTTTTAAGTCTACTAAACTAGGGCGTTTTTTAGGATCTTTTTGTGTCATCCAAGATATTAAATTTTGCCAAAAAACAGATAATGTATCTATATTGAATACAGCAGATTGATGTACTTGAGACCATAGTTGAGAATTCATATCCTCTACCTTTTCTAAGCCAAATATATGCTTACCAGTTAATGAGAAGTACAAAGCACACCCTAAAGAGTAAACATCCCCAGCCCCATCTAATAAACCATTCAGCCTTTCTGGCGGGCAATACTTTTTATCACCGACTAGAGTTTCTGTACTAAATGAGCTTAATGATGGAATTGAAGATGTCCAATCAATGAGAAAGTATTTTTTTTTACCACAAATTATATTAGTTGGTTTAATATCTCCATGAACAAAGCCTACTCCATGTACACGCTCTAAAATAGCAATCATATTTTCTAAAAGTTGTTTAGCTTTTTGTTCTGTTAATAGCCCTTTTTTTTGAATATGTTGTTTTAAATTATCCTTACCTACAAAATCAAAAAATTGTAAATAATTATAACCAACTTTACGGATTTCATTAAAATTAATAAACTCTGGAAACTGATTAAAGTAGTTTAAAAGATCTTTTTCACGCTTAATCGAGTTAGAATCACGAATATCGCTGATTAAACGAACCACCTGTTTGCGACTCTCGTCACCCACAAGCTGTTTAACTTTATATACAGAAGCAAAAGCTCCTAATCCAATATGTTCAAACTCACTTAAATCAGTTTGCCTTTTTATAGCTACAGAAATACTTTTTGACATATTTATTGCCTATGTTACATGTTACATAAGGAAGATCTTAATTAAATCATTAATCATAGTCAATATTATCATTATCTATTATATTTAGTTCTTTATCTTTAATTAAAATAGTTGTTAAATTACCTCCAACATCAGATTTACTATTAGAATCAACTATAATACTAGTATCATTAACCTGCCCATCACCATCAGCATCTACAAATGAAACTTCT
>CAZJWQ010000255.1:0-1724 GCA_964549645.1 uncultured Piscirickettsiaceae bacterium
GAGGGTACAAAAAAGCCCGCATGATACGGGCTAATAGTCGAATATGGCGGATAGCAAGAGATTCGAACTCTTGTTAGGCTACAAACCTAAACACACTTTCCAGGCGTGCGCCTTCAACCGCTCAGCCAGCTATCCTAATATTGTAGCCCTAATCCCCAGATAGAGATTGGATATATACTGCTAGTCCTTGTTTGCTAGGCGTTTGCAAAAAATGCCTAGCGAATAAGGGCTGGTGCTAGATGCCAATTCTCTATCTGGAGATTAGGGTATAGGATTATACTTGTTATTTAATAACTTCTTATAACTGTTTTAAAACTAATTCTTCAAACTCTTTAACTGGTACAGGTTTAGAGTAATAATATCCTTGAGCATATTCACAACGTAATATTGACAATAATGCAGCACTATTTTCATCCTCTACACCTTCAGCGACTACTTTTATCCCTAGTGCATGTGCCATTGAGACTATAGCTTCTACTAAGGCTTTAGAGTCTTTATCTTTACTTAGTTCTTGCACAAAAGAACGATCAATTTTTAATTTATCTATAGGGAAATCTTTAAGGTAACTTAAGGAAGAATACCCTGTACCAAAATCATCTAATAATAACGAAAAGCCTAATTCGTTAATGTTAGTTAATTGTTGTATTTGGCTTTCACTATCATTAAATAACATGCTTTCTGTTATTTCAATTTGTAAAAAATCTTTTATATTATTTTGTTTATTTAACTTTTTAAACCCATTTAATTGTTTTAATATAGTTTTAAAGTTATCGGTACACTGTTTTGCAGAAACATTAACTGATAAATAAAAATCGTTACTTTCTCCAAATAATTTATTTTTACTCCATTCTGCCCCTTGTCGATAGCTTTCATCTACTACCCACTTGCCTAGTTGCACCATAGAACCCATTTCTTCAGATATAGCAATAAAATCATCAGGAAAGACAAGACCTTTTTTAGGATGTTGCCAACGTACTAGTGACTCTGCCCCAATTATTTTGCCAGTGCTTAGGTCTATTACTGGTTGATAAAACAGGCGTAATTCATTATTTTTTACCGCATGTAGCAGTTCTTGGTGGGTATTTACCAAATTTACTATATTTTCTTGCATAGCATCTTCATAAAAAGCAATTTGGTTTTTACCTTGTTTTTTTGCTTTATACATGGCTGTGTCAGCTTGTTGAATTAGTACATCATAACTAAGTTTTTTATCCTCTCCACAACAAAGACTAATACCAATACTGGCAGATATAGTCACTTGTTTATTTGCTAAAATTAAAGGTTTAGTTATAGCTATAAGAATTTTTTCGGCAACCCTTTCTACATCAGAAACAAGTGATATAGAAGATAAAACTATAACAAATTCATCTCCTCCTAACCTAGCTAATATATCGTTTTCTCTAGTTATAAGTTGCATTTGTTTTGCTACATGCACTAATAATTTATCGCCTGCATCATGACCTTGTAAGTCATTTATTAATTTAAACCCATCTAAATCTATAAATAACACTGCTAGCATTGTGCAATTTCTTTTAGATGTTTCAATATCTCCTTTTAATTTTTCAAGCAAGTGTTGTCTGTTATATAAACCAGTTAAAGTGTCTACATTAGCTTGTCGCCAAGTTATTTTTTCATTTTCTACTCGTTTAGTTGCATCAAAAGAAACAGAAATATAGTTAGTTATTTTACCTTCAGAGTCTTTTAAAGCAGTTATACCTTGATCA
>CAZJWQ010000256.1:0-1724 GCA_964549645.1 uncultured Piscirickettsiaceae bacterium
TCTTACAAAATGTTGCCTAGGTGTGTAAAACTTGGCGTTGCCAGAATTCAAGTTAGTTGCTCAGGGCTGCCTTTAATAAACTTTTAGTGTATTGATGTTGTGGGTTTTGCATTATATCTTTAACATTACCCTGTTCTACTATTTTACCATCTTTCATAACAGCTACTTGATGGGCTATGGTTGGTATAATTGATAAATCATGGGTTATAAATAAATAGGTCATTTGATACTTTTGTTGCAATTGCTCTAATAACAATAATATTTGAGCCCTTACACTTACGTCTAAAGCACTAGTTGGTTCATCACATATAATTAATTCTGGCTTTACCGCTAAGGCTCTTGCTATACCTATTCTTTGTTTTTGCCCACCTGAAAACTCATGTGGATAACGAAACTTATGCTCTATTTCTAAGCCAACCTGCCCTAAAAGGGTATCAATCCTATCATCTTGGTCTTGCTTATTACTAGAACCTATTTTTAAGCTAACCATCCCCTCTCTTATTATTTCACTAATCGTCATACGTGGGTTTAAAGCAGAAAAAGGGTCTTGAAAAATAACTTGTATTTTTTTACGTAACGGTCTCATTTGCTTTTCGCTTAATTTACATAAATTAATTTGACTATCATTGTCAAATAACTCAATGTCGCCTTGGGTAGAGGGGATTAATTTTAGTATTGCCTGCCCAATAGTGCTTTTACCACTACCAGATTCACCAACTAAAGCTAAGGTTTGCCCTTTATATAAAGTTAAATTTATACCATCTACCGCTTTTACATAACCAACAGTCCTTTGAAACAGCCCTTTTTTAATAGGAAAGTGTACTTTTAAATTATTAATATCAAGCATTTTAGGGCTGACTTTAAGTTCTTTAAACTCTTTTGCTGGCATTGCATCTTGTAATAGTTTTTTAGTATATTTATGCTGTGGATTAGTAAAGAAACTATCTTTATCTGCTTGCTCTACAATTTGCCCATCTTTCATTACTGCTACAGTATCAGCCATTTCATTGACTATACCCATGTCATGGGTTATAAATAAAATAGCTAAATTTCTTTCATCTCTTATTTTTTTTAGTAAATTTAATACTTGGGCTTGGATAGTTACATCAAGAGCGGTTGTTGGCTCGTCTGCAATTAATAAATCTGGCTCACAAGCTAATGCCATAGCAATCATTACTCTTTGTTTTTGCCCGCCAGATAGTTGGTGTGGATACCAGTCATAGCGTTGTTCGCTATCTGGCAAGCCTACTTCATTAAATAGTGCAATAACTTTTATTTTAGCTTGTTTAGATTTTAATTTAAGATGGGTACGTAAAACTTCAGCTACTTGATCGCCTACTTTCATAACAGGGTTAAGCGAGGTCATAGGCTCTTGAAATATCATCGCTATACGCTTACCACGCACTTTTTGCATTTGATATTCGGCTAATTTAAATAGATTTTGTGGTTGCTTATTGCTATATAAATTAACTATGCCATTGGTTATTTTAAGGTTTTCGGCTAATAAACGCATTATTGCTAATGAGGTTAATGACTTACCACTGCCAGACTCGCCAACTAAAGCAAATATCTCTGCTGAATTTATATTAAATGAAACATCTTTAACTAAATTAATATTATTAACGGTTATGGTTAAGTTTTTTACAGATAAAATCATGGTTAATATTGTGCTCTAGGGTCTAAAACTCTTTGTATACGGTCGGCAAATAAATTAGCCGCTAATA
>CAZJWQ010000257.1:0-1715 GCA_964549645.1 uncultured Piscirickettsiaceae bacterium
CTAAAGTAGTAGGTAGTGCTTTCTTGTTAGTTTTAGGGTGATCAAGATTAAAGTGTAAGCCTCTGCTTTCTTTTCTTTGTAAGGCACTGTTTACTATTATTTCAGCTACTTGTATTAAATTACGTAATTCTAGTAAATCACTATTCAAATTATGTGCATAAAAATATTCTCGTACTTCTGCCTTTAATAATTTTAATCTTTTTTTAGCTTGCTTTAATCTTTTATCTGTTCTAACTATTCCTACATAATCCCACATTACTCTGCGTAATTCATCCCAGTCATGAGCTACCAGTATTTTTTCTTTTGCTTTGGTAACTTTACTAATATCCCAAGATTTTATGTTTTTAGTTTTAATGTTATTAACAGGGCTGTAAATTTTATTTATTTGTACAAATGATGTTTGTGCAAATACTAAACCTTCCATAAGAGAATTGCTGGCAAGTCGGTTAGCGCCATGCAAGCCTGTATATGTCGTTTCGCCTATAGCAAATAAACGTTTCAGGTCAGTTTGCCCATTAACGTCGGTATGAATGCCCCCACAAGTGTAATGAGCAGCTGGCACTACAGGTATTTGTTGTTTAGTAATGTCAATGCCTACCTTTAAGCAACGAACATAAATTGTTGGGAAATGTTCTTTAATAAATGTAGCTGTTTTATGTGTAATATCTAAAAATACACAATCTATACCGTGCTTTTTTATCTCATAATCTATTGATCTGGCAATAATATCTCTAGGGGCTAATTCTTTTCTAATGTCATATTTATGCATAAAAGTTTCGCCATTAGGCAGTCTTAATATTGCACCTTCTCCCCTTAAGGATTCGGTTATTAGAAAAGATCTATCTTGTGGATGGTACAAGCAAGTAGGGTGAAATTGGTTAAATTCCATATTAGTAATTCTACAACCTGCACGCCATGCTATAGCTATCCCATCACCAGTTGAAATGTCGGGGTTACTTGTATATAAATAAGTTTTACTAGCTCCACCTGTTGCTAAAACAGTGTAGTTGGCTAAAATATTGATTATTTGACCAGTCTTTTTATTTAAAACATAACAGCCAAATATTTCTATATCTTTGGTCTTGTTTTTTTTGTTGTAAATTAAATCAATACTCATATGTTCTGTTAATATGCTAATATTTTTATGGTTGAGAGCTTGCTTAGTTAGGGTTGCTATTATGCTTTTGCCTGTGTGGTCGGCTGCATGAATAACCCTGCGATGACTATGCCCACCTTCTTTAGTTAAGTGAAATTCTTCAGAATTATTTTTTTTACTGAAGGGTACCCCCATATCAATTAATTCGGTAATTGTTTTTACTGATGTTTGGGCAACCATTGTAACTACTGCTTGATCACATAGCCCGCATCCTGCTTTAATAGTATCTTCTACATGAGAATTAATTGAATCAAAAGGATCTAAAACACCCGCTATACCAGCTTGGGCGTATTGGCTACTGCTTTCAGAAATAGAAGATTTAGCAATAATAGTCACTTTAAACTTATTTGCTAGTTTTAGGGCTAAAGATAACCCAGCTATACCGCTACCTATAATAAGTATGTCGGTGGTTAATTTGTCAGAATTATTCTTTTTTGGCATTTTAAACTTGAGCATTAAATAAATATTGTTGATAATGTATATCTAATTAACAAATAGATGTAAAACCCTAATCCGCAAATAGAGAATTGGCATCTAGCACGAGCCCTTATTCGCTAGG
>CAZJWQ010000258.1:0-1712 GCA_964549645.1 uncultured Piscirickettsiaceae bacterium
ATAGTTATCAGTAATAAATCTGTTGGTATCTATCTGGGGTGATTGTGGTTGATAACTTTCATTTATTAAAATAACTGTTCTAAGCCCTTTTATTGCTTGCAAAGGGTTATTTATGGTATCTATTGGTAAAATCACACTTAAGATACCAATAAATTGCTTATTTTGATCAAAAATAGGCGAAATGGTTTTAAAAGATAAGGAGATTTCATCTGCTTTCAAACTATTTAGCTGCCTTGGGTCATTAATAACAGAAGCGACATTTAAACGTGTTTTTGCTAGATTTTCACCATGCAATCCATCCAAACTTCTGCCTAAAGATATACCATTTTTATCAATTAATTTTAACCAAATATCTTTATAGTATGGATATTGTTGTAAATGTGCTGCAATTCTTTTTAATTCTTTAGCAACCTCTTGTGGTTTTTTATTTAATAGTTGTTGAATATCGTTAGATGCAGATAAAGAAATTGCCGCTACTTCAGTAAGGCGCTCTTGTTTAGCAATTAAAGATTTAATTTTATTGTCAATAAAAAACTCATAGTGAGTTAATTCATTGTTAATAGCTCTTTTCATCTCTTGTTCAAACAATACTGTCATTAGTAGTATAATTGCTGTAAATATACTAACAACTAAAATGATAGCTTGTTTTGACCATAATCCCATGCAATACCCTTTAATTAAATTTTTTAATACTATTATAGCGTAAAATTAAAATAATTCTCTTTAATGAAGCTCTTATAGGTGTGTAGATTAAATTACCAAACCAATAATTTATAACCCTCTTCTTGCAACTCCATTAAGGCAGCAGCACCAACTTCTGCATATTCTGCAAACTCTCGCATGTCTTGATCTTGCCACTTGAGTGAATTCATGGTGTTACCACAGGCTATCCAGCGTACATTATAGTCTTTGGCAAAACTAGCAATTCTTGCATAGGTTAGTGGCTCTACGTCTCTTTGTGGCTCTTTAGCTAAAACATGTAAACCAGGGCCTATAACCACTACCGCTATATCTATGTTGCCCCCGTATCTTTGTATCATAGCTTGAATAGAATTTAAAATACTATGTTGGTAGGCAGCATCTGCCTTATTCCACATATAAACAGCTTTATGCTCTGCGGGATCACCTGGGAAATGATCTGACTCTTCATTTTGCAACTCTGGCACAGGTTTTAATTTAAATGTGGGGTCGTTTGTTGCACTATATGCAGAAAAAGAAAAAGTACTTAACAATAATATTATTGTTATTAAAATTGAAATATTGTTTTTTAACATTATAATTACCTTAGGTTCGCTAATACGTTTCTTAGAGTTAATTATAAAGGTTTTAATTGTATGTTAACCCAAAAAAAAATTATAGGGGCAGTAAACAATAGTTTTGATGTAACGAAGCTTATACTAGAAAATGAAAGTCATATGCATGGCGGTGATGCTTTAGAGTCACATTTTAAAATGATTTTAATTACCGATGATTTTGTGAATTTAAGTAAAGTAAAAAGGCATCAAGCTGTTTATAAAGTTTTAAAAGACATTATGCCTACATTTCATGCTTTAGCTTTACATGTTTTTACGAATAAAGAGTGGCAAGATTTTAATGGTAATTTAACGTCGCCTAATTGTGAGGGTGGTGGTAAGGGATAATTTTACTCAGCTTGAGGAGTATAGTGTCCCTACTTGTCAAGACCAAATATAGATTTATTTTTATTCCACTTA
>CAZJWQ010000259.1:0-1681 GCA_964549645.1 uncultured Piscirickettsiaceae bacterium
ATCCCCCTAAGAACAATTAAAAGCCTAATATGAAAAACCTAAAAAAAATCTTTACGCAATTAAAACGTGCTATTAAAATAAATAAAATACTAACCTTTTATCAAATAGATAAACTAATATTAAGCGATTCTAAATATGCTTGGTTAATTTTTACAAATATGGCTTTACCTTGGAATTGGAGAGCGCAATCTACCAAACCAAGAGGCGAGAGAATACGTTTAGCATTAGAAGAATTAGGGCCTATTTTTATTAAATTAGGGCAAGCCATTTCAACTAGAAAAGATTTATTACCAGAAGACATTTCAGTAGAATTAATAAAACTACAAGACGACTGCCCACCATTTGATAAACAACATTCTATTAAAATTATTGAACAAGGGTTAAAGAAAACCATAAAAGAATCTTTTGCTAGTTTTGAACCTATCCCTATGGCATCAGCATCTATTGCGCAAGTGCATGCAGCTACCTTATATGACGGCACCGATGTAATAGTAAAAGTAGTTAGACCTGATATAAAACCAGTAATAGAGCAAGATATCTCAATAATGTTCACTTTAGCAAAAATTTTAAATGTATCTTTAAAAGAAGCTAAACGTTTACACCCCATTGAAGTAGTAAAAGAATTTGAAATGACTATTCTTGATGAATTAGACATGATGCGAGAAGCATCTAATGCCTCTCAATTAAGACGTAACTTTGAAAATTCTGACTTACTATACGTACCAAATATATATTGGTCACATACTAATGCTAACGTAATGACTATGGAAAGAATCTACGGCACTAGAATTTCAGAAATAACAAAAATACAAGAAAAAGGTATTGATTTAACCGACTTATCATCAATGGGTGTTACCATATTTTTTACCCAAGTATTTAAGCATAATTTTTTTCATGCCGACATGCACCCAGGTAACATCTTTGTATTAGATGACGGTCGCTATGCAGCTATAGATTTTGGTATAATGGGCTCCCTAACTCCTGATGATCAACGTTATTTAGCAGAAAACTTTTTAGCATTTTTTAATCGTGATTATTTAAGAATTTCAGAATTGCATATAGAATCGGGCTGGGTTCCAAAAGATACAAGAGTTAATCAATTAGAGTCAGCAATGAGGTCTGTCTGTGAGCCTATTTGGGATAGACCATTAAAAGAAATTTCATTTGGTTTATTTTTACTAAGATTATTTCAAACCGCTAGACGTTTTGGCATGGAAATACAACCACAGTTAGTTTTACTACAAAAAACTTTATTAAATATAGAAGGGTTAGGTCGCCAATTAGATGATGAGCTAGATCTTTGGGATACAGCAAAGCCTTTTTTAGAAAATTGGATGCAGGAACGAGTTGGTCCAAAAAGCTTAATAAAGAATGCAAAAGCAAATTTGCCTTTTTGGATAGAACAAGCACCACAGCTACCAAGTTTAGTACACAGCACCTTAACTAAATTGTCTAATGCCGACTTTAATCAAAGTTCTAAGCAAATAGCACACTTAGAGCAACAGCTACAGCAACAAAACAAAAATCAAAAAAACAGGCATATAGGTTTAATTTTAATAGTTATAGCTGGGCTACCATTATTAAGCGGTATAGATTATGGTAGTTATCAATCTCAACTACAGTTAATTTCATTAATTATCGGTAGTTATTTAATATTTAAATCTTAGTTTAACCCAATTCT
>CAZJWQ010000260.1:0-1669 GCA_964549645.1 uncultured Piscirickettsiaceae bacterium
ACATAATATACATTATGCGAACTTTGATGTAACATTGTTTACACAACATATTGATATAATTCATGTTTAGTTTTTAAAAATTCTTAAAAACCTAAACTTTGCATTTTTCTAGTTAAAGTATTTCTTCCCCATCCTAATAACTTAGCTGCTTTTTGACGATGATTGTTACTATATTGCATTGCCGAATTAATTAACACTCTTTCAAAATTAGCTTCTAATTCAGTATGTAATCCATTTTTACCAGAATTTAAAAACTTATTTGCGCTATGTTCTAATAATTCTTCCCAAGAATAAAAATTATGTTCTTCTTCTTTAAAAGTGTCTTGTGTGTTCTTTAAATCTAGTGGCATGTCGGCAATTGTTACTATTTTATTAGAAACCATTATTGTTAACCAAGTACATAAGCTTCTAATTTGCCTAACATTACCTTGCCAAGGTAAGTTTATTAAATGTTTTTCTAACTCTGCACTAAGCTTTTTTCTCTCTAAACCATAACGTTTAGCTTCTTTTTCTAAGTAATATTTGGTTATTGGGATAATATCTTCTTTACGATCTCTAAGGGCTGGTACTTGTATACGTATAACATTTAACCTATACAGTAAATCTTCTCTAAAATTACCTTCTTTTACCATTTTTTCCATATTTTGATGGGTAGCAGCAATAATTCTAACATCAACTTTTATAGGAGTTTTGCCTCCAACACGATAAAAACTACCATCATTTAGCACTCGTAATAAACGTGTTTGCATTTCAATTGGCATATCACCAATTTCATCTAAAAATAATGTACCTCCATCAGCTTCCTCAAAGCGCCCTGCTCTTTGGTTTAACGCTCCAGTAAAAGAACCTTTTTCATGACCAAATAATTCTGATTCTAATAAACTTTTGGGGATTGCTGCAGTATTAATAACTACAAATGGTTTATTTGAACGGTTACTTAATTCATAAAGAGCCTTAGCAACCAGTTCTTTACCTGTACCTGTTTCACCAGTGATTAATACCGTAACGTCTAACTTAGATACTTTGCCCATTATTCTAAAAACTTCTTGCATAGCAGGTGCAGAACCAATAATATTTAAGGGTTGTTTTTTTTGTTTAATTAGTCGTGGTATTTTTTTGCTAGAATATCGTGTTCTAATTGCTTTATCAATTATTGATAAGGCATCATCTATTTCGAATGGTTTAGGTAAATAGTCAAAAGCACTGCCTTGAAAAGATTTTATAGCGGTATCTAAATCTGCATGAGCGGTCATTAAAATAACTGGTATTTTTGCATCAAACTCATGTACTATTTTTATAAACTCAAGCCCAGACATCCCTGGCATACGCACATCTGAAATTATTACTGTTGGAGTTTTATGTTCTAAGTTTTTTACAGCTTCGAGAGCAGAATCAAAAATAAAAACTGTATAGGGTTTTTCAGCCATTGATTCATTTAAGACCCACCTAATTGATGCATCATCATCAACTATCCAAATGACAGGAGATTTATTTTGATGTTTATTCATATGGGCACCTCTAAAAACCTAAGTGTAATTTAGGGAATGCAGAAAATAGTACATTTTTCGCCAGAAAAGAGGAGAATCGTGTGTTATTTGACGAGTTTTTTGGTGGAAAAGGTGCTGTTTTATGCGTTTCATAAATTGTGCTTAGGTTTTTAGAGGTGCCC
>CAZJWQ010000261.1:0-1664 GCA_964549645.1 uncultured Piscirickettsiaceae bacterium
GCCCTTGTGGGGTGGAATAATATAGTGATGATTTAGCAATTAATTTAGTATTTGGCAAGCTATTTAAATTTAAAATAGCATTTTCAACTTGAGTTATAGGTTCTTGTAAATTTGAGCCTATGCCTATGTACACTATAGCCATAATTATAGGTTGCCTTATTTATTCCTATAAATATTACGGTTTTGATTGGGATATTTTTTTTGCCTTTCAGCACCTATGTTATTTGCATATGCAACTTGGTCAATAGGATTTTTTTCTTGATAAAGCGTCCACCAATTAAATAATGGAGCTAAATCTTCTTCGCCTGCAGCAATCCTAATACCTAAAAAGTCATAAGCGGCTCTAAAACGAAAATGCTCCCTTATTTTTTGGGCTTTAGAACCACTTTTTTTAGCTAATCTAAATTGTAAGCTCCAAATATCACGCATTTGAGCAGTAAACCTTTTAGGTATGGCTGTTGAGATAATTTGTTCTCTAATTACATGGTTAGCCGCTGCATATAGAGCATCTTGATGCACATGACCTTCTGCTAGATGTTGCTCCATGTTTTTTAACATAGGCTCCCACAACATGGCTGCAAATAAAAATGCAGGGTTAACACTTTTACCTGTTTGAATACGTTGATCTGTGCTTTTTAAAGCTTCAATAACTAGCATTCTAGGAAACCCTTGGTCTTCTAATGAAAGTAGATGGTGAGTTTGTGGGAAAATATATTTAAATAATCCAAAATGGCGTAGTTTTTCAAACACTTCTATGGCTGCACCACTATGAAAAAGCTTTAAAACTTCTTCAAACATTCTAGCATTAGATACGTTTTTTAATAAATTTCCCATTTCATAAATAGGATCTTTAGTTTGTCGTTCAATATCAAAGCCAAGTTTGGCAGAAAATCTAATTGCTCTAATCATCCTAACAGGGTCTTCTCTATAACGAACTTCAGGCTCGCCAATTAATCTTAATTGACCTTTTTTAATATCTTCTTTAGCCCCTGTATAATCAATAATACTAAAATCTTTAATATTATAATATAAACTATTTACAGTAAAATCACGTCGCCAAACATCTTCATCTATAGTTCCATAAACATTATCTCTAACTAATCTACCATCATTATCTATAGCTCTAGTGTTATTAAATTGTTTTTTAGAGAATTTATTATTACCTTCTCCATCGCCACGAAAAGTTGCAACTTCAATAATATTACGCCCAAACCCAACATGAGCTAAACGAAAACGTCGCCCAATTAAACGACACCTATGTTTAAATACAGCTTTAATTTGTTCTGGTTCAGCATTAGTTACTATATCAAAGTCTTTAGGCTCTATCCCTAACATTAAGTCGCGTACAGCACCGCCAACTAAGTAGGCATCATAGCCTGCTCTTTTTAAACCATATAAAATATCTAGGGCATTTTTATCTATTTGACTACGAGAAATTTTATGTTCTTCTTTGGTTATTAAATTATATTCTATAGATGATTTTGCCATACTATCTGTAGAAGAAAAGAAAGAAGATACTTTTTTAATAAAGCTTTGCATATATTAAATGTTTACTTAGATTACATATAAATTAGTATTTTACCCTAATCCTCGGATAGAGATTGGATATATAGTGGAGTTGCTACACTAAACCGACACAAAGAAATGAGATAATCTCACCACTT
>CAZJWQ010000262.1:0-1628 GCA_964549645.1 uncultured Piscirickettsiaceae bacterium
AATGCATATTATTTTAAAATTATTTAAAGCCATCAATGCCAATCAGTACCCTGGGCAAATAGCTTTGTCTTTTGTATTGGGTATGATTTTGGGTTTAACCCCCTTATTTTTTGTACATAATCTTTTGACTATAGCATTAATTTTTATTTTACGAATTAACCTTTCTGCAGTTATTGTCGCTTTTATTGTGTTTAGTGGTTTTGCCTACTTACTTGATCCCGTCTTTAACCAAGTTGGTTTAATGGTTTTAAATAATCCTGTTTTGCTTACTATATTTACCGATATGTATAACCATTCTTTTTGGCGTTTAATACATTTTAACAACTCTGTTATTTTGGGCAGTGTATTAGTTGCTTACCTTTTAAGTGTACCAGCTTTCTTTTTGTTTTTAATTTTTGTAAGAGCTTACCGAAAACGTTTTTTAGCTTGGGTTAGAAAGCTAAAAATAATACAGTGGTTAAGTGGTAGTGAAAAAGCAAGATTTATGGCTAGGATGGTTGAGTGAGCCAAATTACAAAAAAAACAACCTAAAGGTTGGGTTAGATGGCCTGGGTTGATAGCATTTTTAAGCATTATTGGGCTAGTTTTTGGTTTGACTTACTTAGGTATAACTGTAACTTTAAAAAATAAAATTGAAAGCATTTTTAGTCAAGCATGGGGTGCAAAAGTAGAAATTGGTTATTTAGATATAGGTTTATTTCCTATAAGAGTGGGGCTGTATGATTTGGCTTTAACTGACCCTGATAAACCTATGGAAAATTTGGTAGAGGTGAGTCATATTGGAGCATCGTTGAGTTTTTATCATTTAGTTGTTGGTCGTACGGTTATTGAAGAAATTGCGATTAAAGATTTAAAATTTAATCAGCCTAGAGAACATTCTGGGGCTTTACCTGAAAAAATAGCATCAGAGCAATCTATAATAGAAGATTCTGCTTTTAAAATACCCGCAGCCATCATTCCAAATTTAGAAGACGTTTTAGCTAGAGAAAATTTACAAACTTTAATAATGGCAAAATCAGTTAAATATAAGCTAAATAACTTAGCTGATGATTGGAATAGTTCACAAAAAGACTTACCAACCAAACAGCAATTTGCAGATTATAAATTACGTTTTAATGATTTAATTAATGGTAGTTTTGCTAGTTTAGATGAAATACAACAAAAGCAAAAAGAGTTTGAGCAGTTACAAAAAGAAGTTAAAGATAAAATAAAAGCAGTTGAAAATAGTAAAAACTTGTTAGTAAATAATTTGCTAAAGTTACAAAAAGAGGTGTTATCTCTAAAGGATTTACCCGCACAAGATTTAGCACGATTACAGCAAAAATACAGTTTAGATGCAAGTGGTTTATCTAATGTCACTTATTTATTGTATGGCGATAAAATCCAATCTTATATGAATATAGCTCAAGACTGGTATCAAAAGGCCAAGCCTTTTATTACTAAGTGGCAAGCTAACAGAGTAGAAAAAGAGCAAGAAAAACAACAACAGCAAGATAAACGTTTATTAGGTACGCAAGTTGTATTTAAAGAATTTGACCCGCAACCTGATTTTATTATAAAACGTATTATATTATCTTCTACTATCCCTTGGGGAGAGTTAAAGTTAAAAGTATTAGATGTTAATTTAG
>CAZJWQ010000263.1:0-1627 GCA_964549645.1 uncultured Piscirickettsiaceae bacterium
TAAACAATCCTGATACATTGCTGAGGCTTGTTTATTAGTAAGCGAACAAAATTTAATACCAAATTTAATTAATTTTTCTTTAGTTTGCCATTTTTTACTGCCAAAAAGATTTAAAGCAGGAATATCATGTTGAATATAAGCTGTGGTACTAATTATGTCATAAGCTGGGGCAATTCTTATTTCATTAATATTTTCATAAATTACCCCAAAATTTTTCAAGTGAGCATCACCATTTTGTAATAAATTATTCATTACAATCATTTTAAAAAACTGGCTTAAAGATTTAGATTTTAAATGACTAGATGTGAAAATAGATAAAGTTTTAGCTACCTGCTCATAACTGCCCTTATACTTATCATCCCTGTTTTTTGCCTGTAGAACACATAAATCTTCAAAGCCCAAATATTTATCATTTACTATGTCAAATCTTTTCATAATAAACAGCTTATCATCACTAGATAAATAAAATTGTGGCACCTTTATGCCAGCTTTTTTTATCGCTTGCATACAAAAAAACTCATTCAAAGCTAACTCAGGATAATCTTCTCCCCAAGACTTTACAATATAATCATCTAATTTTAAAGTAGCTTTATTTTCAATTCTAGCAAGAACTTTAGGTTGAACACCACTTAAAGGAGAGTTTAGAGCAAATCTAGTTACTAATTCATTAAATAAATTTTCATTAGGATTAAGTAAGTCATCTAACAATAATGGCTGTAAATTAGATAAATTTTGCGTTTGATACTCAACCCTACCTCGTACACTATTAGATAATAGTTGCAATAAACCAAGGTCATCGGTTGCAGTTAATTTAGCAAAATGTTTTTTAAAAATTGCCAACAAATATCCTTCAGGCAAATGCATTTCAAATATGGGGTGTAACTGATAACTTAAATAACTTTTCTCTCTAACAGGCATTGTAAGAGAAATAAAATTATGTTTATTTGTGGCGGGAGTATAATTAAATACATACTCTGCACCAACCTTATGCAAGTTACCAACCGCAGTTTTAGTAACTAACACTTTTAAAGGCATGCTTAAACTCTTACTCACCTCTTAATTCTTCAAAAGTTGGCAAGGGACTTGATAGCTTTATAGAAAGTTCCATATCAAAATAAGCCAATATTTTCATAACTTTTTTAATTCCTATATCACCAGATCTATTCTTTTCCAAGGCATTAATTGTAGCCCTAGAAATACCTACTGAATCAGCCAAGGTTTGTTGTGAAATAGTATGACTTTTTCTAAGATTAAATACTATTTTACCTAAATTAGCATATTCCATAACCGCACTTTTGTATTAAATAGCTTACATAATAATTAGTAAAAGGCAATATGTCAAGTATTTAACCCTTAATCCTGCAAGTGGTGCACACATCTGAGCTAAGCTATTATCTGTCAAAATATGCGTGATATAGAAAGGAAAAAACTCCTTACATTTCTTTAAAAAATCAACTGCATTATTAGCTGTTTTGTTTTCATAGACTTGAAAAAACAAGCTTCTGGTTGCTCGGTGAATACCGACAAAAAGATAGTGCTCCGATTAACTTTTGTCTTTGCTGTATAATCCCTTTTTCTATGTTTAGTAACGGTTTTAGTATTAATAGCAAAGCGTTGTGATAATTCT
>CAZJWQ010000264.1:0-1617 GCA_964549645.1 uncultured Piscirickettsiaceae bacterium
TGCTATTCAACATAGACAACTAGAAACAACTTGGGGTTAACAATATTGCTAACAAAAACATGCACCTGATTGCCAAACGCGGCACTCCTTTTGCTTACGCAAAAGCACCGCCACGCTTGGCAACTGGTGATGTAGGTCGTTAGGCTTTTCCTCTCCTATCATTTATTAAATTAAATAACAAGGTGGAGAGAAAAATGAAAATAATTTTAATTCCCATGCTACTTATTAGTACACTACTAATTGGTTGTGCTTCAAGTCCAGATAAACTTCAAAGCACATATGTTTCACCGATGTTATACAAAAATTTTAGCTGTAGTCAAATTGCAGAAGAATTACAAAGAGTTTCTCGTAGAGCAAGTGAATTACACGGGGTTCTTGATGAAATAGCAAGCACTGATAGGGCACAAGTAGCTGTAAGCCTTATTTTTTGGCCTGCTTTATTTTTTGTTGAAGGTGGTGATGGAGTTCAAGCTGCTGAATACTCTAGGTTAAAAGGTGAAAGAGATGCATTAGAGCAAATGTCTATTAAGAAAAAATGTGGTATTAATATAATTGAAACAAAATAAAACCTAATAAAAACATGCCAACATTTGTTAGGTTTAAAATCTTTAAAGTCTAGTTTTGGTAAAAAATTTAGAAAGGGTATCCGCCCTGCTTCCCATTAAAAAACTACTTTATTAAAAGTATTTTGCTTTACAATAAACTTTAAATTTAAACAGTTTAGGCAAGCAAAGTAGTTAAAAACCGTAGTGTTCTGCTACTTTCTTGCCTAACAAAAACATCCATCGGACTGGTAAGACGCGTCACTTTTTTTGCTTACGCAAAAACGTGCCACATCTTACCATCCGATGATGTAGGTCGTTAGCAATCAAGGATAGAGTTCGGTATAACCATGACATTATTGCAAAGTTGTTTAATTGATATTTTAAAACCAGAATATGGTTCTTTTCCTGATTATGATTTGTTTTTATCTAGGTATTCTCTAATTACAGTTACTGCTATTGTGTCACAGTGCCATTTGATGCCAGATACCTATAAGGATACAACAAAAGCAGATATGAACAGGGAAATTGATGGGATGATTGACGACCTTCCTATTAGTTCTGAAAAAATTCGAAATACATATAGAATTTATTGCTTGGGCGCTCATATAGAGCCTGGAGTATCAGTTCAAGAAAGTGAAAATAGAACTTTTGCCTCTCAACTTTTTACTGAAGATGCAAAAAAATACTCGTTATCTAATAGAGAAATGATATTGAGAGGGATGAATTCCTCGTCATTTCTAAACTATTTTTTCTTACTTGAAGACAGCTTGAAAAATATTTATCTAGATCTATTTACTCCCAGTAATAAATTCATAAAAGGTTCTGAAACAATTGAGGTTTGTTTGAAACAAATAATCTTAAAGCTTGGTATTAAAGAATCGTTTGAAAATGAGTTGTATGCTAGAAGCAAATTCTTTTTTGACATGAAGTCCTTGAGTTTGCTATGGAAGCTATTAAATTTTATTAGAAACCAAATGGCTCACACCAATGGATTTTATGACGATAAAACCAAACATCATTTAATCTTTGTGTCGGAATAGTGTTGCAATTCCAAAGGTTGGATAGCTTAGCA
>CAZJWQ010000265.1:0-1601 GCA_964549645.1 uncultured Piscirickettsiaceae bacterium
AATACATTAGGGCAAAATTTTAGGGTTACTACTTTTGGGGAAAGTCACGGGATTGCTCTAGGGGCTATTATTGATGGTTGCCCACCAGGTATGAAACTGTGTGAAGCAGATATTCAAGCAGAGTTAGACAGAAGAAAACCTGGCATGTCTAAGCATGCTACAGCTCGTAAAGAAGCAGATATTGTACAAATTCTTTCTGGGGTTTTTGAAGGTAAAACTACAGGTACTCCCATAGGTCTTCTTATTCACAATAAAGATCAACGCTCACAAGATTATTCTAACATTGCCAATACTTTTCGCCCATCTCATGCTGATTATACCTATACTCAAAAATATGGTTTTCGTGATTATCGTGGTGGAGGTCGTGCTTCTGCACGAGAAACTGCAATGCGAGTGGCAGCAGGAGCTATAGCTAAAAAATATTTAAAAGAACGATTAGGGATAGAGATTAAAGGTTATTTGTCACAATTAGGGCCAATTAAAATTGATAACATAAGCTGGCCATTTGATAATTCTAATGAGTATTTTTGCCCAGATAAAGAAAAAACTATCGAAATAAAACAATATATGGATAAACTGCTAAAACAAAAAGATTCTGTTGGAGCAAAAATAACTATAGTTGCTAAAAACGTACCTGTAGGTTTAGGTGAGCCTGTATTTGATAGGTTAGATGCAGAATTTGCCCATGCTTTAATGAGTATTAACGCAGTTAAAGGTGTAGAAATTGGCGATGGCTTTGCTGTTGCAGGTAAAAAAGGCACTGAAAACCGTGATGAAATGTCCCCTAATGGTTTTTTAGCTAACCATGCAGGTGGTATTTTAGGTGGTATTTCTACGGGGCAAGATATAGTTATGCATATAGCTTTAAAACCTACTTCTAGCATTATGACACCTGGAAAAAGTATTAATACAAATAAGCAAGCTGTTGAAATGGTAACGAAAGGTCGCCATGACCCCTGTGTAGGGATTAGAGCTACCCCAATAGCAGAAGCAAAAGTTGCTATTGTTTTAATGGATCATTTTTTAAGAAATAGAGCTCAAAATGGAGATGTAGTACCGCCTGTTATGTCTTTTTAGAACAAGTAGCTTAAGGGCACCTCTAAAAACCTAAGCACAATTTATGAAACGCATAAAGCAGCACCTTTTTCACTCAAAAACTCGTAAAATAGCTCACTATTACCCTCCTTTTTGGGTAAAAAATGCACTATTTTCTGCATTCCCTAAATCACACTTAGGTTTTTAGAGGTGCCCTTAAGCCTATGCCTTATGTAAAGTTATCTAGTTTTTATTTTATTTACTTTAGCTTGTTTGGTCTTTTTATTCCTTATTTAGGCTTATATTATAAATTTTTAGGTTTTAATGCTATTGAAATAGGGCAGTTATCAGCTGTTTTTGTAGCTACAAAATTAATTTCTCCTAACTTGTTAGGTTGGTTGGCAGATAAAACTGGCTTAAAAATATTTTGGGTAAAATGGTGTACTTTTTTAACATTTATTTTGTTAATATTATTTGCTAATCAAACTTCTTTTTATACTATTTTATTTAGCGTGAGACCTTTGCATAATTCATCACTCTCCCTGCTCAAATTGGTAAAATAACAG
>CAZJWQ010000266.1:0-1600 GCA_964549645.1 uncultured Piscirickettsiaceae bacterium
TAAGACATAGTTTTGCCAGTTGGCATTTTTTGGCTGCAAGTATTACAGAATTTGATTTAGACCTAAATAACTATTTTGATCACCTCCCTAAAACGAAAGCTTGGTTAGAAAATTCTTCTTCAAGAAAACTAGAGCATTTGCCCACCCAGCTCAAAAGTAAAAAATATCCTTACTGGATAGCACAAACCATCGGACATGGTTCAATTAAAACCACCATCGAACATTATATTCATAGCTTAGATATCATTACCATGCTTTACCAAAACAAGCTTGATTCTCAGTACACCTATGCACAGTTAGCTAATTTAACAGACATATCTATTAGCACATTAAAAAAGAATTCAAAACAAGATAATTATATTGGCTCACGTTTAATAAAATTATTTCCAGAACTCAAAATAAAACAAGATACTAATGCCATATTATTGACAGAATCATGGAAAGCACCCGATGATGCCTGCTCATGCCTAGAACCAATTTCCTCTACAATAACTTACTACCGATACATGGATTATTTGTATTTAAATGGTACGAAAGATAACAAAGCTTTAAATTTTTTAGGATTTTCTAAAAAAGAACAGAAAAAACTTTATTCCATTTTTCAAAACAATCCAAAATTTAGACTTAGAAATCTCAGTCACCATGAACAAGTCAGAGTGAAAAAACATATGAAAAATCTAGGTAAACTGTATCAGCTTAATACCGAAAAAGAACAGGTTTTTCCACGAAATTTTGAAGCTATTTTAGATACCTTTGCAAGCCGATTATACCCGGCTAAAGCATCTGAAAATGACTTATCAATTCAAGAAAGTTACCACCTTGTTGTTAGCGACACTAGCAGTGCCAAAATTCTAACAAACTTTGCAGGTCAAGCAGGCATACCTATACAGTATATTTTACGATACCCGCGTAAAATGAAACCGACCAACCTTAGCAAGGCAAAACGCTATTGGAAACGAGAGTTGCTATTAAAGCGAACCGCTAAATTTAAAGAGCTAAAAGACAATTCTTTAAGCCCTACTGGTAATGGGCGCCTCGAACTTGTTTTCAGTCACGGTGATGACAAGCTAAAAAAAGACCATGCTATTTACTTTGTTTTAGTGATGCTGAGTGTTTTTAATGAATTTCATTATTTAGTTTAAAATTCAAATTTAAATTAAAAAGAACTTTTTTCTCGACAGTTAAAAAAGTCGATTTTGATTGGGGCAATACATGGTTTACTGTAATGCTCAACAGCACCTACAACAGATTGATGATTTATAAATAATAATCCATTCAAATATTCACTTTTTAAACTCCTAAAAAACGTTCTTGAACGGCATTATCCCAACAGTTTCCTCGTCGGCTCATACTTTGAGTAATATGATGTAATTGAAAAGTGTTTTTAAACCATTACAAAACAAAAGTTGGTGCTAGATGCCAATTCTCTATTTGAAGACTAGGGTAGGAGAACTACGTAAAAATTATCTAAAAGAGACTTATTTTGTTTACTTTATTAGTATATACTAATTGTATATACAAGGAGTTTTTATATGAGTACAGTGCTTACTACAATATTTAAAAATAACAAAACACAAGCTGTTAGATTGCCTAAAGCGGT
>CAZJWQ010000267.1:0-1595 GCA_964549645.1 uncultured Piscirickettsiaceae bacterium
AAAATATAATAGTTAAAATTGAAGGCTGAATTTATAGATTATGCAAAGGTCTCTAGGTATTTAAAATTAACTTACAATTGTACAAATTAATTTACGAGTGTTGTTTTCCAGCAAATTAGCTTAACTAAAAATATTTGGCTAGTTTAAATTTACATTCAAGTTGGTAGTTACAATATTCATAAAACCATACACAAAGCATCAATCTATTTATTTGTTGCTCTCAACCATCAGTAAAACAAATATTTAGAAACCTGCTCTAGCTTTTGCCTACAAAAATACTTTTTCCTGCTCTAACAATATTATTTTTAATTTAAAGACCTGCGGTAGGTTATAATTTTTAACGGTTGGTATAAATTAACAAGCAGTAATTGGTCAGTGTAAAAGTTATCAATCAGCATGTAAATTAACCTACATTGGCTAACAAGGCGTTCCAGCGGACAGTTAAACGCGTCACTTTTTTTGCTTACGCAAAAAAACTGCCACATTTAACTGCACGCTGAACTTGGTCGTTAGGTGAAAAATAGCCAATAGTTTTGCATAATGTAAACTTATAGGTTACACTTTGATTCATGATAAAAAGTTTTATACACAAAGGACTAGAAAAATTCTTTCTTAGAGGTAGTAAGGCTGGTATCCAAGCTCGTCATGAAAATAGACTTCGTTTAATTCTAGCTCAACTGAATCAAGCAAAAGTAGTTGAAGATATGAATATTCCTTTTTTACATTTACATGAGTTAAAAGGTGATAGAAAGGGAACATGGTCAGTAACTGTTCAAGCTAATTGGCGCATTACTTTTCAGTTTGAAAATGGAGATGCAGAAATTATAAATTATGAAGATTATCATTAGGAGTTAAAAATGAAAATGTATAATCCACCTCATCCAGGAGAGGTTATCAAAGGTCTGTGGCTAGAACCAATGAATATCACTATTACTGAGGCATCAAAAGCTTTGAATATTAGTAGAAAAACCTTGTCTAAAATAGTCAATGGAAATGGAAATATAACGTCAGAAATGGCAGTTAGGCTATCTATTGCTCTAGGTAGTAGTCCTGAAAGTTGGATGGGGCATCAAATTGCTTATGACCTTTGGCAAGTAGAGAAATATAAAAAGGAGTTATATGTAACCTCACTTAAAGTAGCTTAAATTTACCTAACAAGGCGTTCCAGCGGACAGTTAAACGCGTCACTTTTTTTGCTTGCGTAAAAAACCGCCACATTTAACTGCACGCTGAACTTGGTCGTTCAGGCTGTAGAAAAACCTAAAAAAACCCTCAAATTTGTTAAAATACACTCATCAAATACAAGAGTGTATCTCATGGCTAAATATATTCCCTACAACTACAATCAAGACTTGATGATTGTGGTTAATCTGCAAGATCAACTACAAGCTGGAACCTTTGAACACGCCTTACATTATCTTGTTACTAAAAAACTAGACCTTAGCATTTTTGAGTCATCATTTAAAAATGATAATGAAGGTCGTCCGGCTTATGATCCTGCCATTTTGTTAAAAATCATTTTGTTTGCTTATTCTAAGGGCTATAGTGTCCCTACTTGTCAAGACCAAATATAGATTTATTTTTATTCCACTTAC
>CAZJWQ010000268.1:0-1587 GCA_964549645.1 uncultured Piscirickettsiaceae bacterium
CCAATAGGCTTAAAAGTTTTACGCAAGGTTGAAAATATCATTAGAGAAGAAATGGACAAGGCAAATGCACAAGAAATACTTATGCCAATAGTGCAACCAATAGAGCTATGGGAAAAATCTGGTAGAGACAACGAATATGGAGCAGAACTTTTAAGAATAAAAGACAGACATAAAAGAAGTTTTGTTTTAGGGCCTACCCATGAAGAAGTAATTACTGATTTAATTAGCAAGGAAATTCGTAGCTATAAACAATTGCCAATAAATTTATATCAAATTCAAACAAAATTTCGTGATGAAATTCGCCCACGCTTTGGAATAATGCGATCTCGTGAATTTATAATGAAAGATGCCTACTCATTTCACATGACCAAAGAATCATTACAAGAAACTTATCAACAAATGTTTAATACCTATACTAAAATTTTTACCCGCATAGGTTTAGATTTTAGAGCAGTGCAAGCTGATACAGGTTCTATAGGTGGCGATGGCTCTCATGAATTTCATGTTTTAGCAGAGTCTGGCGAAGATAATATTGCTTTTTCAACCCAATCGGACTTTGCAGCAAACGTTGAATTAGCAGAAGCTTTAGCACCAAAAGGAGAAAAGGCAACCCCAACACAACAACTAACTAAAGTTAGTACGCCAAATAAACACAGCATAGAAGAGGTTTGTGATTTTCTGCAATTAAAGAAAAAGAAAATTATCAAAACTATATTAGTGCAAGGGGCAAGCAAAGAACAACCTATTATTGCCTTAGTGATACGTGGTGATCATCAAATAAATGAACTTAAATCTGAAAAACTAGCTCTCGTTGCCACACCATTTACCTTAGCCAGTAATGAACAAATCAAACAACATGTAAGCTGTAATGCAGGTTCAATAGGTCCAATAAATTTAAACCTACCGATAATTGTAGATAGAACAGCCGCCTATTGCACAGATTTTGTATGTGGTGCAAATGAAAATAACTTTCATTTTGCTGGAGCAAACTGGGCTAATGATGATAAACAAATTACTATAGCTGATATTCGTAATGTAGTAAAAGGCGACCCAAGCCCTTGTGGGAAAGGCAAAATAGAAATTAAAAAGGGTATAGAAGTTGGGCATATATTCCAGTTAGGTAATAAATACTCAACTGCACTAAATGCCACAGTGCTAAATGAAAATAGCCGTGCTCAAAACTTAGAAATGGGCTGTTATGGCATAGGGGTAAGCCGTATTGTGGCAGCCGTTATAGAACAAAATAACGACAAAAAAGGCATTATATGGCCAACAAGTATTGCCCCATATACAGTGTGTATAGTACCTATGCAAATGCATAAATCACCTAGAACAGAACAAGCAACTATAAAATTATATAATCAACTTATAGAAATGGGGATAGAAGTTTTACTAGATGACCGTAAAGAAAGACCTGGGGTAATGTTTAATGATATGGAATTAATCGGCATACCGCATCGTATTGTTATAGGAGAAAGAGGTTTAGATAAAGGTCAAATAGAATACAAACATCGTAGAAATGAAAATTCAGAAAATATTAATGAAGATGAGTTTATTGATTTTTTAAAAGAAAAATTAGGGTTGTAA
>CAZJWQ010000269.1:0-1573 GCA_964549645.1 uncultured Piscirickettsiaceae bacterium
CCTGTTTCTAATTTTTTAATTAGCTCTTTTTCTACCAAAATTTCTTCGGCACCGCGTTTAATTATGGCTAGTTGTTCTGCTACTATTTTCATTTTCTACTCTTTATCTACAAAGGACGGTATCGGTATTTAATTCTAACTTTCCTGTCAAGTCGCTTATTTTTTGAATATTATTTTTTTGCATATACTTAACTAAATCTTTATTAATTTTCTTAACCAATAAAGGGTCTTTGGCAATGGCTGTGCCGATTGCTACCATTGATGCCCCAGCCATAAAGAACTCTATTACATCTTGATAGTTACTAATACCACCTAAACCTATAATTGGAATATTATGTGGTTTGGCCACTTGATATATTTGGTGTACTTTTAAGAGGGCTATGGGTTTTATTGCTGGCCCTGACAAACCTCCTTGGTTATTTCCTAGCGTGGGTTTGGCAGTTTTTATATCTATTTGCATACCCATTAAGGTATTTATTGCTGACAATACATCTGCTCCTGCATCAATTACTCTTCTTGCCCCTTCGGCTATATCGGTTTGATTAGGAGACAACTTTACTATTAATGGCTTGGTGGTACTGGCTCGACAGGCTTCGACAACTCGGTAAGACATTTCTGGATCGTTACCAAAGGTTGCCCCACCTTTTTTTACATTTGGACAGGAAATATTTATTTCTATTGCTGGCAAATCAGTTTGATCAAACATTTTTACTATTTGAGCATACTCCTCTATACTAGAACCAGATACATTTATTATAAATTGGCTTTCAGTCAAGTCTAATTTAGGTAAAATTTGTTCTATAATATATTTTGCACCTGGGTTTTGCAAACCAATAGAGTTTAGTAATCCGCAAGCAGACTCCATTACTCTTTCTGCTTTATTACCAAGCTTTGGCTCTAAAGTTGTGCCTTTTAAAAAGATTGCCCCTATATCTTTATTGGAAAAACCAGAGACACATTGGTATTCTATACCATAACCGGCATTACCTGATGCCATAGCAACTGGGCTATTAAACTTTAAGCCCGCAATATTTACTGATAAATCTACCAAGGTTATACCTCACTTATGATACACATTATTTTATATGAACCTGAAATTCCACAAAACACAGGAGCCTTAATTAGGCTCGCTGCTAATATGGGAGCTCATTTACATTTAATCAAGCCTTATGCTTTTAATTTAAGCGAAAAAAAAGTTCGCCGTGCTGGGTTAGATTATGCTGAATTAGCCAATATGCAAGAGCATGATAATTTAGATGCTTGTATACAAAAAATAAAACCTAACCGAGTTTTTGCTTTAACTACTAAAACTACCAGGTATTATACGCAAGCTAAAGCCGAAGATGGTGATGCTTTTTTGTTTGGCCCAGAAACCAGAGGGCTACCTACAAAAATTTTAAACAGTTTCCCCAAAGAACAATTATTAACTATCCCAATGGTGGAGGGCAGCAGAAGCTTAAACTTAGCAAATGCTGTGTCTATTATTGCATATGATGCTTGGCGACAGCTTGGCTTTAAGCCCTAATCCGCAGATAGAGATTGGATATATAGTGCTAGCCCTTGTTTGCTAGGCG
>CAZJWQ010000270.1:0-1571 GCA_964549645.1 uncultured Piscirickettsiaceae bacterium
ATATAATAGTTAAAATTGAAGGCTGAATTTATAGATTATGCAAAGGTCTCGTATTGTTTTTAGTAGCTACAAGTAAACCATCAAATCTACCATCTGAATATAATTTATAGCCCTCTAATTCTAAGCGCATTACCGCATATTGATCTTCATACCATAAAGGAATAACTGCTAGAGTCTCTTGCAAGCGTTTTTGTAACTGTTTATACAGATCTGCTTGCTCTTGTATAGAAGTTGATTTTATAGCTTTGTTTATTAGTCCATCAGCTATAGGGTCATTATAACGACCTCTGTTAGCTCCTTTTGGTGGCATTGCTTGTGAATGAAATACATATTGAAATATATCTGGGCTTTTAATCCCTACCCAAGACAAGCCAAATAATTGAAATCTGCCTTGCTTTATATCACTAAAAAAAGTCCCCCAATCATAGCTTTGTATATTTAAGTTAATACCTATTTGCTTTAATTGTGACTGATAAACAGTAGCTAGCCTAATACGTGTAGGGTCGGCAGAAGTTTTAAAACTTAGTTCAACATTACCCCCTTCTGCTTGCTGTTGTTTAAATAAATTTAAATATTTTTTAGCTTTTTTTAAATCAAATTCAAAACCTGTTAATTCAGCCGTGCCTGCCCAATGTTCTGGTACTAACAAGCCCCCTGCCAGCCTAGCATGTCCTGAAAATAATTTATCTATAATTTTTTGCCTGTCTATAGCATGTGCAATGGCTTTACGTAAATTAATATTAGCTAATTTTGGGTCTTCAAAATTAAACCCTATATAACTAAAGTTAGTACCTTTGTTAGAAATTACTTTAAATTTATTATTATGTTGTTTAGCGTAGGATAATAATTCTGGCGATAAATCATTTTGCACTATATCTAATTCAGCATTTTTTAACTTTAATACCCTTACAGTTGCATCTCTTACAGTTATAAATTCTAAATAGACTTTATCTTTTCTTTGTAGTACCAATTTTTGTTCACTACTTGAAATTACTTTACAGCCACCAGAGCCAATAGGATTTTTAATAAAAGAATGATCTTTAGCAATTAAATCGGCAGGTAAAATACCTATTACTAAACGCCCAACAAATAAAGCATCGGCTTTTGATAAATAAAAATCTATGTCAGTATCATTAATAGCAACTATTTTTTTAATATGATTTAATGAACCTCTGTGAGGGGATGCAAAATCTTTATCTAATACAGAATTATAGGTGGCTACAACATCAACAGCGGTTAAGGGTTTGCCATGACTAAAAATATTTTCTTTAATTAAACTAAACCTATAGTGAGTTAAAGACAATTGTTGCCAATTGGCTAAAGCAGGAACAGGCATAAAAGACTCATCAAAATCTATTAATTGTTGATACAGTAAACGATTAATTCGGCTAGATAAAGCATCTGTAGCCCTACGAGGATCTAGCATTCTGGGGCGTGAAGTAACCCCCATTTTAATAGAATTATCTAATACTTTTTCTTTAGAGCAACCTATTAAACTAGTAGCAAGAGCCAAACCTGCTGCGGTTTTGGTAGTTAATTTTAAAAATAACCTTCTATTGAATAAACTCATA
>CAZJWQ010000271.1:0-1557 GCA_964549645.1 uncultured Piscirickettsiaceae bacterium
AAAGTAGGTACAGGTAAGCCAGGCAAAATGTGGCAAAAAATAAATAAGTTATTTATGCAAACTATAACCCAAATTCCTAAAATAATTATATGACCAAAGATCTACATACCCCCGAAAACCAAAGCTTAATAGAATTCCCATGTGATTTTGAACTTAAAGCAATGGGTAAAAACTCTGGTAAATTTATAGAGATAGTTTTTGATATAACTAAACAATTTGCACCTAATATAAGTAAAGAAAATATTCGTATTAACAATTCTAAAACAAAAAAATTTATATCAGTGAATATAAAATTTCATGCCACCTGTATTGAACAAGTCCATGCTATTTATGGCGAATTAAAGCAACACCCTAAAGTATTAATGACACTTTAATAGAACTTGACGTGCCAATAAAATACCTAGCAACACAACTCTACACCGACACTTTTAATGCTATGAAAATGTTTACTAATAATAGGCAGGCTAATACCTTAGATGAAATATGGATAGTGGAGCATCCAGCAACTTTTACCCAAGGTTTAAATGGTAAACAGCAACATTTGCCAGCATCTAAAACATCAATCCCCATAGTGCAAACTGACAGAGGTGGTCAAATAACCTATCATGGTAAAGGGCAGCTTATTGTGTATTTATTAATTGATTTAAAAAGAGCATTATTAGGGATAAGGCAATTAATTAGTATTATGGAGCAGGCAATTATTAATTTTTTAACTGACTTTGCTATTGATGCTACAGCAAAGGTTAAAGCACCTGGGGTGTATATTGATAATAAAAAAATAGCATCATTAGGCTTAAAAATAAAGAAAAATTGTAGTTATCATGGTTTAGCAATAAATATTGATATGGACTTGTCACCATTTAAATTAATAAACCCATGTGGTTTACAAGGTATAAAAATGACCCAATTAAAAAGCTATGTAAAACTGCCTGCTAAATCATTAATAGAGCAAAAAATAATCTATCATATAACTAAATTACTACCATCAATAAAATTATAATACTCTTATGAGCTTACTCCAAGAAATAACCCTCGATTCAATCACCACAATTACGCCATCTCTTAAACAAAGAAATGCGGCTATGTCTAAGGGAGAATATAAAACCAAATCTCTTAGAATAAAACCTGACCCTCTGCGCCCAAAATTAAAAAAACCACGCTGGATAAAAGCAAAATTACCTAAAGCAAAAGATATGCAACGGGTAAAAGAGTTAAAAAACATTCTTAGAAAACAAAAACTAAATACAGTTTGTGAAGAAGCTTCTTGCCCAAACTTGGGTGAATGTTTTGGGCATGGTACTGCAACATTTATGATAATGGGTCAGATCTGTACCAGAAAATGCCCGTTTTGTGATGTTACGCACGGGCGACCAAACCCTCTAAATGCAGAAGAACCAGAGCAAATGGCTGATACCATAAAAGCCATGCAACTAAAATATGTGGTTATTACTTCAGTAGATAGAGACGACTTAAGAGATGGTGGAGCAGAGCATTTTTTAAAATGCGTTATAGCTATTAGGCAAAAAACTCCTAGCGTAAAAATAGAAAGTTTAGTGC
>CAZJWQ010000272.1:0-1553 GCA_964549645.1 uncultured Piscirickettsiaceae bacterium
GTCATAATTGCTATAAAAGTCACAGGTTGGTCACCATTTGGTCACCGCGGTGACTTTTGCGAATCTTTCAATGGCAATAAAAATATAATGGTTGATACTTTTATTAGACAATAAGGTTAGTATTTAAGCTAGAAAAATAAATGGGATTGCTTTAATTTATTTTTATTAAGATAATTTTAAACTGGCTGAAACGCCGTAAAATGGGGCGAGCGACGGGTCTTGAACCCGCGACCACCGGAATCACAATCCGGGGCTCTACCAACTGAGCTACGCCCGCCATAGTAGATGAAACAAGTTAGGTATTTACCAAATAAATGGTGCGCCCATCAGGATTCGAACCTGAAACCCTCGCCTTAGAAGGGCGATGCACTATCCAGTTGTGCTATGGGCGCTTATATATAATCGAACTTTTCACCAAAATGATAAAATCAATTTAGTGCCCTAACCCCCCGAATAGAGAAATTGGCATCTAGCACCAGCTCTTATTCGCTAGGCATTCACAAAAAATGCCCGCTTAACCGATGGGTTAAGCTAAGATTTTTTGCAAACACCTAGCAAACAAGGGCTAGCACTACATATCCAATCTCTATCCAGGGATTAGAGCAGTAGAAACTGGTCGGAGTAGAGGGATTTGAACCCCCGACCACTTGTACCCAAAACAAGTGCGCTACCAGGCTGCGCTATACTCCGATAAGATAGCCGCGTATTGTATAGAGCTAAGAGATAACTGTCAATAACCAAATGCTTTATTCTTTAAAAAAAATATTTTAAATCGGTTATTATTAGCAAATAAAAAATAAGGGGTAAATTTAAAGTGGTAGCAAAAATTTTAGATGGCAAAGCAATAGCTTTAGAAATTAGAAGTGAAATAAAAAAGGAAGTTGATAAACAAGTTTTATTAGGTAAGCATCGCCCTGGGCTGGCTGTTATTTTAGTAGGAGAAGACCCTGCTTCTCAAGTTTATGTGCGTAATAAAAAAATTGCCTGTGAAAAGGCGGGCTTTAATGACGTTTCAATGATTTTACCTGTTTCTACAACTCAGGCAGAACTATTAAGTAAAATTGATGAACTAAATGAAGATAATTCTGTACATGGCATAATTGTGCAATTACCTGTACCGCCACACATAAATCCTGAAGAAATTATTGAACGCATAAGCCCTAAAAAAGATGTAGATGGGTTTCACCCTTATAACATGGGAAAACTAGCCACAAGATCACCTAAACTTGCTCCTTGTACTCCGCACGGAATAATGACTATGTTAGATAAAACGGGTATTGACGTTAAAGGTTTAAATGCTGTCGTAGTTGGTGCATCTAATATTGTAGGGGTGCCTATGGCCTTAGAGCTGTTAAATAAAAGAGCAACTGTTACTATTTGTCATAGTGCAACCAAAAACTTAAAGAAAAAAGTTTCTAAAGCAGATATAGTCGTAGTAGGTGTTGGTATTGCTGAAATGGTTAAAGGTTCTTGGATAAAAAAAGGGGCTATAGTTATTGATGTTGGCATTAATCGTTTAGAAAATGGTTCTTTAGTAGGAGATGTAGAGTTCA
>CAZJWQ010000273.1:0-1537 GCA_964549645.1 uncultured Piscirickettsiaceae bacterium
TTTAGACATCATGCCTACTTCTGCTTGAGTATATAAAATATCGCCAATATCATCAGCTATATTTGAACCATAGCAACTAATGGGTAACCCACGTTTTTTCCCAAAATTAGACCACACTGGAGAAGCAAGAGAGTAGTATCCTTGCTCCATATACCCATAAAACTTATCTGCAAAACCGTCTATTTTAAGTATCTTTTCTGCACCTTGGGCTATTTCACGTATACGCTCTTCGGCACTTGTCCCCTCTTCTAGGTATCCGCTAGCAAGAAACTTACGACTATTTTCGGTTAACCATTTCATTTAAATTTATCTCTTTTTTTATATGTCTTTTTTATATGTTTTTTTAAAATAGATCATCACTAGTAACACTTTTACTTCTCTTATTATAATTAACAGAACGTTTTACAAAAAAGTCTCCATGTTTAGTGCCTATTATTTCATCATCAAACCATTGCGTTTTTTCAACCATTACTTCATCTACTACAAATACTTTTTCTATACCAATACTTTGTAACGAGTTGTTAAAACGGTCTTTTATAAATTCTTTTACTTGCTCTTTTGGTAAAAAGTCTAGCTCTCCTTGTTCAAAAATCCAATCAATAATTTCAGCTTCTGCAATATAGGCTCGTTTACATAATGCTTGTACCTTTTGAGCATGGGTTTGGTCAAACCAATCTGGGTTTTCTTGTTTAATAATTTGGATTAAATCTGTACCAAAGTTCCCGTGAATCTGCTCTTCTTTTGATGTCGCCTCCACTACATTTGAAATGCCTTTTAACATGTTTTTATGTTTATTAAATGCCATAATAATTAAAAATTGTGAAAATAAAGAAACATGCTCAATAAATAAAGCAAATAATAAAATTGATTCGGAATACTCTTTATTATCTTCGCTATTAGAGTACTTAAGAGCCGCTTCAAGGTAGCTAACACGTTTCATTATTGTTGGGTTGTCGGCTAGCTTCTTAAATTCTTCATTAAGCCCTAAAATCTCTAATAAATGAGAATAAGCATCGTGGTGCCTTACTTCAGATTCAGCAAAAGTTGCACCTACCGAGCCTATTTCTGGCTTAGGCATTTTATTATAAATATTACCCCAAAAACTTTTAACTGATACTTCAATTTGTGATATAGCTAACATAGTACGTTTTATAGATTCTTGCTCTACGACTGTTAAACGTGTTTTAAAATCATGTATATCACTAGTAAAATTAAATTCTGTATGAATCCAATATGAGTGGCGAATAGCATCTACATATTCAAGAATATCTGGATATTCATAAGGTTTTAGAAAAATACGTTTTTCAAATATATTTTTTTTACGTTTTAAAGTTTGTTCATTTCGATACAAAATATAAGCTTTAGCAACGCTTGGCATTGAAGACTTCATTAATGTTTGTTCAACAACATTTTGAATGCCTTCAATAGAAGGTATATATTTAGAGTCTGTTAATTTGATATTTTCAAGCACTGTTAAAACAGCATGGGTAATTTCTTCAGCTTCTTTTCTGGTACCTTGCTGTACCGCATCCATTGA
>CAZJWQ010000274.1:0-1512 GCA_964549645.1 uncultured Piscirickettsiaceae bacterium
AAAAGGTGCTGTTTTATGCGTTTCATAAATTGTGCTTAGGTTTTTAGAGGTGCCCATATGCTACTCTTAGTTTTTTGATCTTATTTTTAATAGTAAAAGTATACCATTATTCTTTGATAACTATAAAAACCTAATCATTATATACAAACTACTTTATAATTTAGATATTAAAAAATAATATTAAGGTAGTTAAAATTTAAGCATGAGAATACAAGCTAATTACTCATTAAAAAAAAGAAACACTTTTAAAATAGATGTTAAAGCTAAATATATTGTTGAAATAGAAAAACAGTCTGATATTATTGAGTTACGTTCGGATTTAACACTGTCTTCTTTTCCATGGATTATTATGGGTAGCGCCAGTAATTTATTATTTAACAATGACTTAGATAAAGTTGTAGTAACTTGTCGATATAATAAAATTAAAGTCGTTAAAGAAGATGATGAAAATGTTTGGCTTTCAGTGGGTGCAGGTTTAAGTTGGCACGAACTAGTTAAATATAGTGTTAAACAAAAACTTTGGGGCTTAGAAAACTTAGCTTATATACCTGGTACAGTTGGTGCAGCCCCCGTACAAAACATTGGTGCTTATGGTGCTGAAGTGCAAGATAGTATAACCCGTGTGCAAACATTAAATTTATTTACGGGAGAAAGAACAGAATTTAGACACCCTGATTGCAAGTTTGAATATCGCAATAGTGTATTTAAAACTGAATATGAAAATAAGCTATTAGTGCATAGAGTTACATTTATTTTGAAAAAAATGCATGCAGGTCATGCTAATCTTTATTATGAACCATTAAAAGATGCGCTGGCAAAATATGCTAAAGATGACTTAACCCCAGAAATTGTTTTTAATACAGTTGTCTCTATGCGCCAAAAAAGATTACCTAATTTAAAGATACATGGTAATGCAGGTAGCTTTTTTAAAAACCCTTTAATACCTAAAGAACATCTAGATGATGTTTTAGCTGAATTTAAAGATATGCCAAACCATAAAATGGTAGATGGTAGTTATAAAATATCTGCCGCATGGCTGATTGAAAATGTAGGATGGAAAGGCAAGAAAATGACTGAAAATGTTGGAGTTTCAACCCAACATGCTTTATTTTTAATTAATTATGGTAACGCCAAAGGTGAAGAAATAAACCAATTAGCTAATAAAATTCAACAAGATGTTACGCATAAATTTGGTATTCATTTAGAAAGAGAAGTTATTTTTATTAAATAAAAAGAGCCTACAATAGGCTCTTTGTTTATACTTGACCCTGTAAATATTTTTACAATTAAACCTTAAATTTAGAGATTAAATTACTTAAAGTTGTAGCTAAAACATTTAATTTTTTACTAGCAATTTGATTTTTTTCAGCATCTGCTGAAGTATCTTTAGCCAAGCTATTAATTGAAGTAATAGTATTAATCATATTTTCAGAAGATTTTTCTTGTTGTTGAGTAATATGCATTACTTTAGTATTTATTTCTGTAACTTTATTAATATTAGTGTCAATTAGA
>CAZJWQ010000275.1:0-1504 GCA_964549645.1 uncultured Piscirickettsiaceae bacterium
AGACTGTAGTGAATTGTATTAGGTAGGGAACTCTTATCCGTCGTATAATTTCTGTTTTTATATTTAGCAACGGTTTTAACATTGATATTAAAAAGCCTTGCTAATTCAGTATTTGCACTGATTGATTGCTGTATAATATTGCGTTGATGATGATTTGTTCTGGCATTAGAGTGATAGACTTGTGTCATTGTAAAATCCTTTTTTTTTGTAATTCAAGATTCTACTAGAGCATGAGGGTTTAAAAAATAGTATTTTGTTTAGATTTTTCTTTAAAATATACAAATAGAGACTTCCTATAAGGGAGCAATTAATAACAATAAATAAAAGAGAGAACATATGGATTTAAAAGTAAACATTCAATTAATCCAAGAATCTGTCATTGGAGAAGATCTAAGTTCCGAACATTGTGAACTACTGTCAAAAATAGTTAAACGTATAGAGCTTAATGCAGGGGAAGTTCTTTTTAAAGCTGGCATCCTAGACAAAAACTTGTATGTTTTGACTAAGGGTAAATTAGATATATTTAAAGGTGTTGGTGGTACAGATAAAAACATTCATATTGCAACAGTAAAAAAAGGCAGTATTATTGGTGAATTAAGTTTTATTGATGGACTACCCCACTCTATGCAATTAGTCGCAAATAAAGCAGCTACCCTATTGGTTTTATCAAAAGATGACTTTGAGGCCAAATTAGAAAGCCACCCTAAATTAGTTTACAATGTAATGCGTTCAATTATGCGTTATTCTCATAACCTACAACAGAAGATGATGCAAGAAAATATAGCATTACGTAGAATGGTACAGAACAGTTATATGTAGGTTTTTGTAAATATAGAGTGAACTACGCCACAAATCACCGGTGTAAACCAATTTGTTGCCGATACCATGCAACCGTTTTTTTGATAGCTACTTCATGCGATGTAACATTAGTGTCAAAGGTTTCACTGAATTTACTATGCTCAACAATATAAGGTTGTTCCCACTGGTACATCATCTCTTTCATTTCTTTTAGCATGGGATTAAATAGCCCCAAGATGGTCACCATAAACCTTCCAACGGTACGAATTTTTATTGATTGTCCAATCTCTTTTTCAACTAATTCTACAAATTATCGAGTTGTTATAGTAGGTGCGCTTGGAACAACATGCCACGCCTGACCAAAAGCCTTATCATTTTCACTAAGTTTGACTAATGCTGTTGCAAAATCCTTAATGTATGTATAGGTATGTGGCATATCAATATTGCCCAACAAATTTGCTGGCTTACCAGACAGTGCAGCTTTAAAGAACATTTCACCTAAAGTAGCGTTTTTGACTAAAGAACCAAAAAAATCAGAACCTCGTCCTATTACTACCTTTATGTTTTTATCATTTAATAGCATTTTTCTGGGTAGTGTAAAGTTTGTTCTGTAAATTAGGAAAAGCAATTTTTAGTAAATAACGATCGAATTTATACCATTTTCAAAAATAAACTAAACTAATTCTATCCACTCTCTACTACATAA